>NZ_JAVVES010000040.1:0-26117 GCF_032250955.1 Sulfuriflexus sp.
CCTAATATCTGCGCGTATAATTCTTTGTCTCTCATGGCTTCTACGGTAACCTACCCACTTGATTTGGTGAAGAGCCAAAAATGTTATGAACAGCAAAATCACGACATTGATCGCAACGGACACGAACATTACCTACAGTGTCAAACGAGCTGCCGTCAAACGGACTGTAGTTGTCGAAGTTCACCGGATTGGCGGTAACGCTACAGGAGTAAAGCTCGTGTAAAACTTGAATTCAAGTTATGGCATATCGCTTGCGCTTATCGCTGTGTCTACCTACTCTGACCCGGTTATTCTTCTGAGAATAATATGCTGGATTTTTCAGGGAAGATTTGATTTCCACCTGGTTCGCTGTTACACCTTGTATTACAGATATTGCCAGCTCAGAGGGATCGACACGTGGTTAATATGAAAGACCGCCGGCATTGGCTAACAGGTATCCCGGAAATTCCGGTTTATATTGCTTTTACGGAAGAGAGATCGTGATGAGAATATCGCGTCCAGGGCTGGCGATCGGCCTGTTCCTGATCACGCTGTTGCTCGCCTGGGTTTTCCACGCTACCGGTGTTATTCAAAATGATACCGCGCGTAACATTTCTATTCCGGAAACACTCACCTTCCCGCTGCAGGTAAAGGCGGCATACAACGGCGAGAAGATATTCTTCCGTTACCGCTGGCCCACGAAACAGCCGCATATCTACCATGACATGCTCCGCTATCAAGACGGCAAATGGCAGCGAATCGGTAAAAGCCCGGTCGGCAGCCAGCCACAGGGTATCTACGAAGACCGGGTTACTATGCTGGTGGACGACGGTCGCGTGCCGGAGTTCGGTAAATACGGTGGTTATGTCACCGTGGGTAACCAGATGCGATTTTTCACCGACGAGGCTGATGCCGAGACAGTCAAGGCCCACCCCTACCTCGGGCAGAAGCAGGGCAAGTCCGATGTGCGCAAATATCTGCCTGCCACGCGAACGAATCCCGCAGACTGGACATCGATCGTTCCTGAACCGGAACTTAACGCGCTGCGCGAGGCGGGATATTTTCTGGATTTGTGGCACTGGCGGGCCCATCGCGCCAACCCGGTTGGCAAATCCGATGATCAGTTTGTGGCCGAGTACCGCTATGGTGATGCAGGCAGCGGCGTCTATACCACCAACTGGGACAGCGAGAACAACCGACCCAGGTGGATGTTTGATCGCGACAAGGTCGGGTTTGCCGCGCTCACCTGGTCGGATCTGGCACAAAACCGGCTGGGTTTCGACGATATCTACTATCTGCGCGAGGCCGATGCCATACCTTACGATCCGGATCACGCCTGGCAGGATGATGATACCCTGCCACGCCGGTTGTTGCGGCCCGGTTCCGGGTCTCATGCCGACATCAGCGTAACCGGCCAGGGGCGCTGGCAGGCAGGGTACTGGGATGTCACTCTGGAACGGGCTCTGGATACGGGCCATCCACTGGATGATAAGGCCTTTGTCCATAAACAGATGTACTGGGTGGCATTCGCGGTTCACCGCAACGCGAGCGGCGGCCGCTGGCACTATGTGTCATTGCCGGCCACCGTGGGGATGGAGCGCAACGCGCAGTTACGCGCAGTGCGCTTCAAGGGGGCAGAACCCGACTGGCAACAGGAGTGGACCGAGGTAACAGTGTTTTATCCCGGACAGGTCAGTTGGCCGCTGCTAACCAGTGAGGCGCACGCGGGCGCGGACAGAATCGCGCAGGATGTTCCCGTGGCTTCACGGCATACGCCCAGGCAACTTGCCCATTACGGGGTCGAGATGGAATTCAATGCGGCGATCATCAATCACTGGTTCTGGACCCTGGTTGCCGGGGTGCTGTTAATTATCGGTTTCGGATTTGCCCTCGTGCACACGCTGCACACAGAGACAAGGGGATAAACGATGGAAGCCTATCATCACATGCTGGTGCACTTTCCGCTTGCCCTGTGGACGACCGGGGCCATTATTATCCTGATCCGGACGTTTTCCGCGGGCGGCTTTGCACTGGCCGCGGACCGGGTACTGGCGCCCATTCTGTGGCTGGGTACGGCCATCGGCTTGCTCGCCTATGCGACCGGCCTGCTGGTCTGGTCGCTGGAGGCGATCACCTACACACCCATGGGCCGCAATCATATCCTTGCCGCGACCTGGACCCTGGCCTATTGGGTACTCATTGCCGTGTTGCGCCAGCGTGTGGGCGAGGCGGTATGGACAGGTCGCCGCCGGTGGTTGATGTTGTTGCTCGGGGCGCTGGGGGGCGTATTGCTGGCGGTGGCCGGTACCCTGGGTGGGCATCTGACCGGTAGTGCCACCGCGTTGTCCAGTGTGCTGCGAGTACTTGGCTGGGAAGTCTACACGACATTCTATATGCCGCTCTGGATGATTATTGTTACCTGCCTTGTCGCGGTGTCGCTGGTGATCATTGGCCTGCGAAGCCGGCACCCCGGATAGAATTCAGGGTTCAAGGGGCCAGAACACTTGAAATACGGCAAAACACGATTATTGGGATAGTCAATTTCAGCAGAAAATTCAGGCAGACTTCAATTGATCTGCCCCCTTGAACTCACGAAGGGATTCCGTCAGCCTGCTAGCTAAACGACATCCCGCCCGGGCCTTTATCATCGCCTTCCACGAGGGTCATTCCTTCCACGGCGGAGTCCATGTTTTCCATGGCGGCGTTGTCGCCAAGCTTGATCATCAGGCGCAGTTCGTTGGCCGAATCGGCGGCGTGAATCGCGTCTTCATAGGTGATCTCGCCGGCGGTATAGAGTTCATACAGCGCCTGGTCGAAGGTCTTCATGCCGTGCTGGTTGGATTTGCGCATCAGTTCTTTCAGTTCATGCACGGCACCCTTGCGGATCGTGTCTGCGGCCAGAGGCGTATTGATCAACACCTCGATAGCGGCACGGCGGCCCTTGCCATCCGGGGTGGCAATCAATTGCTGCGCGATGATGCCCTTCAGGTTCAGGGACAAGTCCATAAGCAACTGGTCGCGGCGGTCTTCCGGGAAGAAGTTGATAATGCGGTCCAGCGCCTGGTTGGCGTTGTTGGCATGCAGGGTTGCCAGGCAGAGGTGGCCGGTTTCCGCGAAGGTGATCGCGTGTTCCATGGTCTCGCGGGTCCGGATCTCACCAATCAGGATAACATCGGGGGCCTGGCGCAAGGTGTTCTTCAGCGCGGTTTCAAATGATTCGGTATCCAGGCCGACTTCGCGCTGCGTGATGATACAGCCGTCATGCTGGTGAATGTATTCGATCGGGTCTTCGATACTGATGATGTGGCCGGTCGAGTTCTTGTTACGATAGCCGATCATGGCCGCCAGCGAGGTCGACTTACCAGTGCCGGTGCCGCCGACAAACAGCACCAGGCCGCGCTTGACCATGGCGAGGTTTTTGATCACCGCCGGCAGGCGCAGTTCCTCGAGGGTCGGGATCTTGGTTTCGATTTTACGCAACACCATGCCGGCGTGGTTACGCTGAATGAAGGCGCTGACACGGAAGCGGCCAATGCCCGAGGCCGAGATGGCAAAGTTGCACTCGTGGGTCTTGTGGAATTCTTTCTTTTGATCCTCGCTCATGATCCCCTCGACGACCTCGAGGGCCTGCCCGGGAGTCAGGCTGTTCCTGGTCGCCGGCATGATCTTGCCGTTGACCTTCAGACTGGGGGCCATACCCGCCGTGATAAACAGGTCGGATGCGTTTTTCTGCACCATGAGCTTGAGTAGCGAATCAAAATCCATACCGTTGTCCTTCTGAAATAATTCCTTGCCTAGAACTGTTCTTTGTTGACGGCACGCATACGTGCGTCCTGTACCGTGATCAGGCCCTTCGCGACCAGGTCCTTCAGGCACTGGTCGAGGGTCTGCATGCCGACGGCCTGGCCGGTCTGGATGGCCGAATACATCTGCGCGACCTTGTTCTCGCGGATGAGGTTACGGATGGCCGCGTTACCGATCATGATCTCGTGCGCGGCGATACGGCCGCCGCCGATCTTCTTCAACAGGGTCTGGGCGATAACCGCGCGCAGCGATTCCGAGAGCATGGAGCGCACCATGTCTTTTTCCGCTGCCGGGAAGACGTCGATGATACGGTCGATGGTCTTGGCCGCGGAACTCGTGTGCAGGGTGCCGAAGACAAGGTGGCCGGTTTCCGCCGCCGACAGGGCCAGGCGGATGGTTTCCAGGTCACGCATTTCGCCGACGAGGATGATATCGGGGTCTTCACGCAAGGCCGAACGCAGCGCCTCGTTGAAGCCGAGCGTATCGCGGTGGACTTCACGCTGGTTGACCAGGCACTTCTTGCTCTCATGCACGAATTCGATCGGGTCTTCGACGGTGAGGATGTGGCCAAACTCGTTGTCGTTCTTGTAGTCCACCATTGCGGCCAGCGTGGTGGATTTGCCGGAACCGGTCGGCCCGGTGACCAGCACGATGCCGCGCGGCACATCGGAGATCTCCTTGAATACCGCCGGCGTACCCAGTTCTTCCAGCGACAGAATGCGCGAGGGAATGGTACGGAAGACCCCGCCGGCGCCACGGTTATGGTTAAAGGCGTTCACACGGAAACGCGCCAGGCCCGGGATCTCGAATGAAAAGTCAGTCTCGTAGAACTCCTCAAAGTCCTTGCGCTGCTTGTCATTCATGATGTCGTAAATGAGGCTATGTACTTGCTTGTGGTCGAGTGCGGGGACATTGATACGGCGAATGTCACCATCAACACGAATCATCGGTGGCAGGCCAGCAGACAGGTGCAGGTCTGAGGCGTTATTCTTCACACCGAAGGCAAGTAGTTCAGCAATATCCATGGATCCTCCCGGGGAGTATTCTTGTTGGGCAGTAATTATCGTTAATTTTACGCTATCGTATAATGCGGGGGCGGCAGTTGCGAACTGTTGCCCTCAATTTTCTAGAGTATAGCCTAACCGCAGATTTTGGTATGACTGACATCACATCCCGGCTTGAGGCCGTCAAACAGCGCATTGAGAAGGCGGCCAGCGCCTGCGGCCGTGACCCCGCCACGGTGCGGCTGCTCGCCGTGAGCAAGACCCGCCCGGCTGCCGATATCCGGGCTGCACAGGCGGCCGGCCAGCGGGCCTTCGGTGAGAATTACCTGCAGGACGCGCTGCCGAAAATTGTCGAACTGGCCGGTGCGGGCCTCGAATGGCACTTTATCGGCGCCATCCAGTCGAACAAGACCCGTGACATTGCCGAGCATTTTGACTGGGTGCATACCGTCGACCGGGAGAAGATCGCCCGCCGCCTCGACGGCCAACGGCCGGCAGGGATGGCGCCGCTAAACATCTGCCTGCAGGTCAATATCAGCGGCGAGGCAAGCAAGGCCGGCGTCAGCCCGGCAAAGGTCTTGCCGCTGGCCCGGGCGGTTGCCGGCTTGCCACGGCTGCGCCTACGCGGTCTGATGGCCATCCCGGCGGCCACGGCGGATGTCGAGGCGCAACGCGCGGCCTTTCGGGCCCTGCGCGAAATCCACGAACAGCTTGTTGCCGAGGGCTTTGACCTCGACACCCTCTCCATGGGCATGAGCGACGATCTGGAGGCCGCCATCGCCGAAGGCAGCACCCTCGTGCGCATCGGCACGGCGATCTTCGGGGCGAGGGACAGGTAATACCTTGCCTCTTGGCGAAATACCTCCCCACATAAAAACATCGAATTAGACAGGATTTACAGGATGAACGGGATGCTATTCGTGCATGTTTTACATCTTGTTAATCCTGTAAATCCTGTCGAATGGTTTTTTCTTGTTATAAAAAACTGTCAGGCGGGGCTCGGACACACTTGTTAGGTTGGATTAGCGCCGCGTACGTCGGCTTACGTCGCTTTGCTCCTAAGCCGACCTACAACTGGAGTCAGGGTTACTGGATTCCGGCCTGCGCCGGAATGACGAGGTTCTCTTTAACCCGGAGCGTCCCCGGTCTTGTATAAAACCCGCGCTGGCTTTATCTTGCCCCTATGACTACACCTCACATTGCCTTTATCGGCGGCGGCAACATGGCCGCCAGTATCATTGGTGGCCTGATCGCGGATGGCTACGCCCCTGACTGTATCCACGTGGTGGAACCGGATGCCGACAAGCGCGCCGCGCTGGCCGAGCAGTTCGGCATCCAGACCGGCGCCGACAACGATGCCGTGATTGCGGTGGCCCAGGCCGTGGTGCTGGCCACCAAGCCGCAGATCCTGCACGAGGTCTGTACCGCTATAGCGGCGGCCGTGCAGCAGCACCAACCCTTGATCATCTCCATCGCCGCCGGCATCCGCAGTACGGATATTGCCCGCTGGCTGGGCGGTAACACGGCCATCGTTCGCACCATGCCGAATACGCCGGCACTGGTGCGAAGCGGCGCCACCGGCCTGTTTGCCAATGCCCGGGTCAGCGAACAGCAGCGCGAACTGGCCGAATCCATTATGCGCGCCGTCGGAATCACCCTGTGGCTGGAAGAAGAGGCCGGACTCGATGCCGTCACGGCCCTGTCCGGCAGTGGCCCGGCCTATTTTTTCTTCATCATGGAAGCCATGGAAAATGCCGGCAAGGGCCTCGGTCTTGATGCCGATAGCGCGCGCCTGCTGGCCATCCAGACGGCCTTCGGCGCGGCCAGGCTGGCGCTCGAATCCAGCGAGGACCCGGCCACCCTGCGCCAGCGCGTCAGCTCGCCGGGCGGCACCACCGAGCGAGCGCTCGGCGTCTTGCATGAAGGCGGCCTGGAAGACCTGTTTGCCAAGGCCATGCAGGCCGCCCGCGACCGCGCCGCCGAACTCGCGGATGAACTAGGAGCAAAGTAAATGGGTAATGGTTACCTGGCCGCCCCGGTCATCTTTCTCATTGATACCCTGTTAGGGTTATATGTGCTTGTTGTCCTGCTGCGCTTCCTGCTGCAGACCACGCGCGCGGATTTCTATAACCCGATCTCGCAGTTTATCCTCAAGGTCACGGACCCGGCCCTGCGCCCGTTACGCCGCCTGATCCCCGGCTGGGGCGGTATCGACAACGCCTCGCTGGTGTTGCTGTTCGTGGTCCAGTGCCTGGCCCTGTTACTGCTCGGCCTGATCAGCGGTGCCTTTGCCGATGGCCTGAGCGTGCCGGGCCTGCTTATGGCCACCATCACCAAACTGGTCTCGCTGCTGCTGTATGTCTACCTGTTCGGGATTTTCATCCTCGCCCTGCTCAGCTGGATCAGCCCCGGCGGCTATAACCCGGTCGCTGCGGTCATCGCCAACCTCACCGAGCCCGTCATGCGTCCGGCCCGGCGGATGATCCCGCCAATCGGCGGCATCGACCTCTCGCCGATGGCCGTGATCCTGGCTATCTATGTGCTCCGCATGCTGATCATGCCGCCGCTCATGAGCGTGAGCGTGCAGCTCGGCTTCCCCCTCGGCCTGGCCCGGCTGGTCTTCTGATCCGTCTCAATGAGCCGTTTCTACCGCTGGCAGGAAGGCGACCTGATCCTGTTTGTCCGCCTGCAACCGCGCGCCAGCCGCAATGAAATCGTCGGCGAGCAGGACGGCAGGCTGAAGATCCGCCTTACCGCCCCGCCCGTTGAGGGCAAGGCCAATTCGGCCCTGCGCAAGTTTCTCGCCAGGACCTTTGGCGTCGCCGGGCGGCAGGTCACCCTCGAGAGCGGCGATAGCCACCGTGACAAGCGTCTGCGAATCCATGCCCCGGCCTGCCTGGTGGCCGGTATTACTCGCCAAACCTGATAAAAAATATTAAAGTTTCAGGTACTTGCTACCGATTATAGAGAATAAGCCTGAATTTTTTGCCCGCAAGGTCTATAACTAACAAATAAACAAGTAAACCTCCGTGCAACCCTGTGACTCGCTTCACGGAATAACATAGCCCGGAATCCTACTCTGAACATAGACTTATATGCCCATGACAAGGGTAGAGGAATGTTTCGCGATGAATAACGACTTAATGCAGCAGGTCGAGGCCTATGCCAACTGGAAGAACGACCTGATCCGTGAGATCGGCAATTACCATGACTGGCTGGAAGAAAACGACCTGAGCGCACCGGAAAACGACCTGCGCATCTACGAAACCCTCGAGGCGCTGAAGTCTGACAAGATCACCATCGCCTTTGTCGCCGAGGTCTCGCGCGGCAAGACCGAGCTGATTAACACCCTGTTCTTCTCGCAGTACAAGCGCCGCCTGCTGCCATCCCAGGCCGGCCGCACCACCATGTGCCCGACCGAGTTATTTCACGATGATGCTGCCGAACGCCCCTATATCCGCCTGCTGCCCATCGAGACCCGGCTGGAGGAGAGGAGTATTGCCGAGTTAAAGAAAGAAGAGATCGAATGGACCAATATCCACCTCGATATCGACTCTGCCGACAGCCTCGCCGAGGCCTTTGCCGAGGTCACGCGCACCAAGCGCGTCAGCGTCGAACGTGCCAAGGAGCTCGGCCTCTATGACGTACAGCAGTATGCGCACCTCGAGTCACAGGACATTCCGACCACGCACATCGAGATCCCGCGCTGGCGCCATGCCATGATCAATTTCCCGCACCCGATGCTTGAACAGGGCCTGGTCGTACTTGATACGCCGGGGCTGAATGCTATCGGTAGCGAGCCGGAACTGACCCTGAACATGCTGCCGAATGCCCAGGCCGTGCTGTTTCTGATCGCTGCCGACACCGGCGTCACCAAGTCAGATATGGACATGTGGCACCAGCATATCAACACCTATCGCCTCAGCCACAGCAAGGGCCTGCTGGTGGTAATGAACAAGATCGATACGCTCTGGGATGAACTCAAGGAACCCCAGGCCATTCAGGACAGCATTGAAAGCCAGTGCCGGAAAACCGCTGCGGAACTACACATTGAGCGTGACAGCATCTTTCCGATTTCGGCACAGAAGGGCCTGCTGGCAAGGATCAAGGACGATGAGGTGCTGTTGCAGAACAGTGGCCTGCCCCTGCTCGAACACGCCCTCAGCCGGGATGTGCTACCGGAGAAGCATCACATTATCAGTAATAACATCATTGCCGAGATCGGCGCGATGATCGAAAACGACCGCACCACCTTGCAGGCGCGTGTCGAACAAACCGGTAAACAACGTGACGAACTGCAGACCCTGTGTGGCAAGAATGCCGATGTCATCATGCACCTGCTGAAAAAGACCCGTGAAGAGCAGATGGTGTACAACAAGAACGTCGAAAACCTGACCACCAGTAAACGCATCATGGCCAACTATACCGCCAGGCTGCTTGAGCAACTGGACCTGACCACCCTCGACAAGCTGGTTGCCCAGACACGCAGGCAAATGACCGGTAGCTGGACCACGGCGGGTATGAAAGGTGGCATGAAGCATTTCTTTGATGACGTTACCCTCACCATGGACAACGCCTCTGCACAGGCCGTCGAGATCCACAAACTGGTTCGTGCCATTTATCACAAATTCCACAAAGAGCATGGCTTCAAGGACATGAAACCGAAACTGTTCACGACCGAACGTTTCAAGAAAGAACTCAACCTGCTCTATCGCGAAGCGGAACTGTTCCGCAAGAGCCCGGCCACCACCATGACCGAGCAGGGCTTCGTCGTGAAAAAGTTCTTCATCTCCATGGTCAGCAAGGCCCGCAACATCTTCTTCAATGCCAACCAGGAAGCCAACCGCTGGTCGAAGGAGGTCATCGGCCCGATCACCGCACAGGTCAAGGAACACAAACAGGCGATTGAAAAACGCCTGGAGACCCTGCGCCGCATCAGTGATTCCCGTGACACGCTGGAAAGCAAAATCGAAGAACTGGAAAAGGAACTGCAGCATGTCAAGGCACAATTAGCGTCGATTAACCTGATGCTCGAGGTCATTCGCAAGCCGTTTGTTGCACCTGTAACCGATAACCACAGTCGCTCTGCCGCCGCTGACGCCTCCTGACAGGCTTGCCCCCACGCGGGACTGTCTTTAGACTCTGTGTATGAAGTACACCGCAGAGTTTAAAGCACCACATGCCTGAGCAAATCCCGGAAGATTCCGTTGGCCTCGTCACGCCCCGGATGATGCATTTCGATGCACCGCTGGCGCTGGCCTGCGGGCGTACGCTGGAAGAATACGACCTCATCTATGAGACCTACGGCGAACTCAATGCCGACAAGTCGAACGCTATCCTGATCTGCCATGCCCTGTCCTCGGATCACCATGCCGCCGGTTATCACAGCATGGAAGACCGCAAGCCCGGCTGGTGGGAGTCCTGTATCGGCCCCGGCAAGGTCATCGACACAAATCACTTCTATGTCGTCAGCCTCAACAACCTCGGCGGCTGCAAGGGCAGCTCGGGGCCTACCACTATTAACCCTGCCACCGGCAAAGCCTATGGCCCGGACTTCCCTATCGTCACGGTCAAGGACTGGGTCGAAAGCCAGACCCGGCTTGCGGACAATCTCGGCATCAATAGCTGGCAGGCCGTCATCGGCGGCAGTCTCGGTGGCATGCAGGTGCTGCAGTGGACGATTGATTATCCGCAACGGATCAGGAACGCCGCGGTGATCGCCTCGGCACCGAAGCTGACCGCGCAGAATATCGGTTTCAACGAGGTCGCGCGCCAGGCCATCATGACCGACCCTGAATTCCACGCGGGTCGCTACAATGAACATGGCGTGGTGCCACGCCGCGGCCTGATGCTGGCACGCATGCTCGGGCATATCACCTACCTTTCCGACGATGCCATGCGCGACAAGTTCGGTCGTGAACTGCGCGAGGGCAGCATCAACTACGGCTTTGATGTCGAGTTCCAGGTCGAGAGTTACCTGCGCTACCAGGGGCAGAGTTTTGTGGATCGTTTCGATGCCAACACTTACCTGCTCATGACCAAGGCGCTCGACTATTTCGACCCGGCTGCGGACTATGATGACGATCTCGGCAAGGCGCTCGCCGGTGCGCGCTCGAACTTCCTGGTGATTTCATTCACCAGCGACTGGCGCTTTTCGCCGCAGCGTTCGCGTGAGATCGTGCGGGCCCTGCGTAACAACAATCACAATGTCAGCTACGCAGATATCGAGTCCCCGCATGGTCACGATGCCTTCCTGCTGCCTATCCAGCATTACCTGGATGTCTTTGGCGCCTGGATGAGCCAGCTGGTCAAGGAGGTCTCGGCATGATCAATCTACGCCCTGACCTGCAAATCATCAGCGAATGGATCACGCCTGGCAGCCGGGTCATGGACCTGGGTTGCGGGGATGGCACGCTCCTCAGGCACCTCAAGGAAACTCTCGGGGTCAGCGGCTACGGTCTCGAGATCGATATCGATAATATCGTCAAGTGCATACAACGTGGTGTGAACGTTATCCAGACCGACCTAGATGAAGGTATTTCTGAATTCGAGGGGGAACCGTTTGATTTTGTCGTTATGACCCAGGCCTTGCAGGCCGTCAAGCATCCGGATCGCCTGCTCAACGAGATGCTGCGCGTCGGCCATGAAGGCATTGTCACCTTCCCGAACTTCGGCCATCTCAGCGCCCGCCTGCAACTGGCCTTTGGCGGCCACATGCCCGTGACCAGGACCCTGCCCAGCGAATGGTACAACACGCCAAACATCCATCTTTGTACCCTGAAGGACTTCGAACGCCTGTGCCGGAATAGCGGCATCCATATCCTTCAGCGCGCCGTCGTTGACCGTGCGCACCGTACCGGCGTGGGCTCGAAACTGCTCCCTAATTTATTGGGCGAGATCGCGATCTACCGCTTTCAGCGGAAGTAGGCCGCCTGTTTCGGCTTGCCCGCGCCCGCGGGGCGGGGCGATAACCGCCTTTTTAGCGCATATTTTATGGCTTTTGCGCAACGGCAAAAAAATAAGACTTGCCACGGCAAATGCCATCCGTATCATCGAGACTGTAAAACAAGTACCGCAGCACCTTAGCCATATCAAAAAGAACACTAAGGGACATGCACATGAGAATTCTCTTCAGCATCATCGCCGGTGTCATCATCGCCTACTTTACCTGGATGGTATCGTTGCGCCTGGAGATATGGCTACTGGAACCCGAGGTGCCGAGCATAAGCATTTTTGTCATGACGCCCATCGGCTTTATCGTCGGTGCGATTATTGGTTACAAAGTCTTTATCGAAAAAAAATAGGCCTGTCAGGGGAGGATGTTGATGTTAAAAGAACAAATCATGTTGAGCGTTTACTCCATGCTCGCCGCGGCCTTTCTCGGCTTTGGCTTTTTTGGCCTGCTTCAGGACGGCGCCGCTGTTCATCCGTTGCTGGGTAACCGCGATTTTGCAACGATCCTGATCGCTATTGGCGCGATTTTCATCATCATTGAGTTAAGGCTGCTGTTCAGGGTCATCCAGCGCAAGCAGACCAGGCAAACATAAAGACCCTGGCCTCGAATAGCCGCCATGCTAATGCCCGGCGCTTTTATCCACTGCCGGGGATCCTCTGATCATACGTTTTTTGCACTTGCCTCTGCCTGTATTTGCCGCGCGGTCGGGCTAAAGGTCAGGTAGAGGGCAACGACGATCGCCGGGATGCCGAGTATGGCCGCATAACTAAAGAACCATTCGTAACCATAGGCCTCGACAATGACCCCGGCGAAGCCGCCGAGGAACTTTGCCGGCAAGGTCATCAGCGAACTGAACAGGGCATATTGCGTCGCGGTGTAAGCGACACTGGTCAGGCTGGAGAGGTAGGCAATAAAGGCGGCCACCGCCAGGCCGCCGGAAAAATTATCGGCACTGATCACTATAGCCAGCCAGAGCTTGTCCGGCCCCAATGTGGCGAGGTAGGCGAAGAGTAAATTCGTCACCGCAACGAGGACCGCGCCAAGGATCAGGGGCCGGTGCATACCGAAGCGCACCACCAGGATGCCGCCCACGGCCGACCCCAGTATGGTCATAAAGAAACCGAAGACCTTGCCGATGTTGGCGATCTCCGGTTTGCTAAACCCGAGGTCCAGGTAGAAGGGGTTGGCCATGACGCCCATCGTGATGTCCGAGATCCGGTAGATGCCGATAAAGAACAGCAGAATCAGTGCCAGCTTACCGTAACGCGAAATGAAGTCGACAAACGGACTGATCACAGCACTACTGAACCAGACCTGTACACGCCGCAGTCGGGAGGGTAAATGACCGGCGCGCCTGATCCGCTCTGCCGTTTGTAATTCCTGTTCGCGGGTCACGCGGGGGATTTTATGCGCCGGCTCGCTCACCAGTAATACGGTCAACATGCCAACGCTGGTCAAAAGAGCCATCACCACATAGGTCAATGACCAGTCCGTGAATTCGGCGATATACAGGGCCCCGGCACCGGCCACCAGCAGCGCGGTGCGGTAACCCAATATATAACTTGCCGCCATCGCGCCCTGGTATTCCTTGTCGATGGCCTCGATGCGGAAGGCGTCCAGCGCGACATCCTGCGTTGCCGAGCTGAAGGCGACCAGTAAGCCAAACAGTGCCAGCATGGTTAAGTCCGTCCGCGGGTCGGTCAGGGCCATACCAAACAGGCCCGCGGCGATACCGATCTGCGCGGCCAGCATCCAGCCACGGCGCTTGCCAAAGTGGCGCGTGAACAGCGGTAACGGCAGGCGATCGATCACCGGTGCCCAGATCACCTTGATGGAATAGGTGATCCCGATCCAGCTGAAAAAACCGATGGTCGCACGACTCACATCCATCTCGGTCAGCCACGCGGAAAGGGTCGAAAACACGAGCAGAAACGGCAAGCCGGCCGAAAAACCGAGAAAAACCATCGCCACCACGCGTGGCTGCGTGTAGACCAGCAGGGCTTCGCGCCAGCTATGCAGGGGGGGCTGTACAGACAAGGACTTCTCCGGGCTCGTTTTTGTTCTCCGTGCTCTACTTTATCATGCCCGCAACGGTATACTTAACCAACTCTCGCTATTCAGGAAGATAAGGAGTCAGGCATGAATATGCAAAAAGTTACCCGCCCCGTACGCTTTTTCCTGCTCTCCGTGAGCGCCTTCATCTGGGCCGGGATCTGGCATACCGGTTTTGATCTTTCCAGCTGGCTCCTCTATTTCCCGGCGGCCTTTCTGCTGCTCGCGGCCATGACGGGGATTTGCCCGGGTATTATATTTTTCAACAGGCTGTTTAAAACCAGACCTTCATGAACAAAACCAGCAGCGTTCGCATTGATTACTTTTCCGATGTCCTGTGCATCTGGGCCTATGTGGCCCAGGTGCGTCTTGATGAACTGCGCCATGCCTTTCATGAACAGGTTGTCGTGCATCACCGCTTCATTCCCCTGTTCGGCCACACCGGCCACCGGATAGGCACAGGCTGGCAGGACAAGGGCGGCTTTACCGGCTTTGCCCGGCACATACACAAGGTCTGTAGCCAGTTTCCCCATGTGGAAGTCAATGAGGCGCTCTGGTGTGAGCAGCCGCCGTGCAGTTCGGCACCCGCCCACCAGTTTCTCAAGGCCGTGCAACTCCTCGAACGACAGGGTGAGGTCGCCCGCGAATGCTTGCCTCATTGCCAGGATCGCACCCGCTTTGAAGAAACTGCCTGGCAGGTACGGCTGGCATTTTTCCGCGATAACCGTCGCGTTGACAGTCGTCGTGAACTGCTCGCGATTGCCGAGGAATGTGAGTTGCCTGTCGCCGCCATTGAAGCGTTACTCGATAACGGCCAGGCCATGGCCGCGCTGATGCGCGATATCGAGCGCCGCGATGAATACCGTATCGAGGGCTCGCCTACCTACCTGCTTAATGAAGGCCGGCAGAAACTCTATGGCAATATTGGTTACCGTATTCTTGAGGCCAATGTCAGGGAGGTGCTGGAGCGTTCTGACAGCCAGGCCAGCTGGTGCTAGGACCGGCGGCCGGTCATAAAGTACCCGTCGCGGCGTGCCTGTTCGTACATTGATTACAGCTCGATGTCGTAATCGATAATCAACGGGGCATGGTCGGAAAACCACTTTTCCTTATAGATGCGGGCCTTTTTTACCTTGTCGCCCAGCCCCGGCGTGATCAGCTGGTAATCGATACGCCAGCCGACATTGTTGGCGCGGGCATTACCGCGATTTGACCACCAGGTGTATTGTTCCGGACCTTGCTCGACAACGCGGAAGGCGTCCACCCAGCCATCCTTGTTGAGCACATCGTCCATCCACTGGCGTTCTTCGTCGGTGCAGCCCGAGTTTCTGCGGTTGCTCATAAAGTTCTTGATGTCGATTCTCTTATGCACGGTATTGAAATCGCCGGTGATCACGTACTCGCGGTGGCGGCGGCGCATCTTTTTCATCTCGGCGCGCAGCTTGTCCATGAAAACGAGCTTGTTGGCATGGCGTTCCTCGCTCGAGGAACCGGAAGGCAGATATAATGAAACCACGGTGAGCTTGCCGAAATCAGCCTCGATCCAGCGGCCCTCGGTGTCACAATGCTCCCAGCCCAGGCCAGTGCGTACGGCATCCGGCTTGTGCCTGCAGTATAGCGCCACGCCACTGTAGCCCTTTTTCACCGCATCGAAGAAATAGCTGTGATAACCCTTCGGGTAGAAATCGGTGGGGTCAAGCTGATGTTCCTGAGCCTTGGTTTCCTGGAGGCAAATGACATCGGCGCGTTGGCGCTTCATCCAGTCAAAAAAACCCTTTTTCTCGGCGGCACGGATGCCGTTGACGTTCGCGGTAATAATGCGCATGCGTTCCAACCTTCCTGTTCAGCGTGTATGATAGCGCGCCATAGCATTCCACAGACTGGCGCGACTTTACAACCATGAAAGATTATCAATACGAATTTCTCGACTTCACCATTGCCACCGGCGTGCTCTGCTTTGGCGAGTTCACGTTGAAGTCAGGGCGTCTAAGCCCTTATTTCTTCAACAGCGGCCTGTTCAACACCGGCGAGAGCCTGGCCCGCCTTGGTCGCTACTATGCGCAGTCGATTGAACAAAGTGGCATCGAGTATGACTGTATCTTTGGTCCGGCCTACAAGGGTATTCCTCTCGTGGCCACCGCCAGTGTCGCCCTCTATGAGCATCACCGCCACAACGTGCCCTACGCCTTCAATCGCAAGGAGGCCAAGGATCACGGTGAGGGCGGCAATATCGTCGGTGCCGGTCTCAAGGGCCGAGTGCTGATCATCGATGATGTGATTTCATCGGGGATGTCAGTCGATGAGTCCGTGGATATCATCCGTGCCGCCGGGGCCATCCCGGCGGGCGTCTCGATCTCGCTGGATCGCATGGAACGGGGCCTGGACAGTGAGCTGACTGCGATCCAGGCCGTCGAGGCGCGCCACCACCTCAAGGTCGCCAGTATCGTCACCCTCGACGACCTCATCACCTATCTCGAAGACAAGCCGGATCAGGCCGAGCACCTCGAGCGCATCCGAGCCTACCGTGCCGAGTATGGCCCGAAGGGCTGAATACTGGATCTGGCAAGCGTTTACCTGGGATATTTTTACTATTTTCCCGGTTGGGGACGCCAAGTGCGCAGAGACGCAAAGATCGCCAAGGACAATAAATTCTTCGTCATTCCGGGCGTAACGCAGTGAAGACCCGGAATCCAGGTGCCCTTTTCCGGTTTGCTGGATTCCGGCCTGCACTTAGATCATCTACGATGATCATCAAGTACTTCCTGAACCTTGTTCTGGTCGCGCCAGAATGACGGTTTATTTTAAGTTCGCGCTCTTTGCGCCCTCCGCGCCTCTGCGAACTTTGCGTTAATAACACGTAATCATCGACTCCCGGGACGTGTCTTAACCAACGATCAGCTTGATACCGATCAGCAGGGTGATCACCTCGTAAACGCGCTTGATCCAGCGGTTGCCCTTGACGATCGCCAGGTGCGCGCCGAGGTAGCCCCCCAGCAGGGAGCCTAGCAGCAGGGCCGGCAGCCAGTCCCAGCGGATTTCGCCGAGCAGGCCGAGGGTCAGGGCCCCCAGGCCGTTCCAGAACATACCGACCAGGATCAGCGTATAGGCGACCGCCCGCCTGTAGTCGAGGCCAAACCAGCGCACCAGCCAGAGCGTCACGAACAGGCCCGTGCCCGAGGTCAGTGAGCCGTTCAGTACCCCGATGAGAAACAACGTCACCCCGCCGATGACAAAGCCCCTGGCATCGCGATTGCCTGGCACGTGATGCAGGCCAAGCCCGCTTTTCAGCCATGAATACAGGCCAAGGGCGGTGGTAAGGATCCCCAGCGCAATCTCGGCCGCCCGGTCCGATACGTGCAGGATGAGACTGGCACCGAGCACCACGCCGGGCAGGCCTGCCGCAAGCATGAACAGGGCGAAACGCCGCTCGAGCGCATCTTCACGGGCATGGCGGATAGTCGCGCCCACGCCGAGCGCCACACTGGCGATCTTGTGCGTGGCCAGGGACACCGCAAACGGCAGGCCCAGAAAGATCAAGGCCGGCAACTGGATCAAGCCCGCCCCGCCGCCGGCGAAAGCGGAAAAGATATTCGCCAGCAGCGAGATCGCGAATAACAACAACTGTTCGAACATATAGTGGCCGGCCTCGATGTGATCCGGTTCATGGCAGGCGAACTCTTGCCACAGCATAATGACTAATAGAAAAGGGCTGACTATACTCTGTCAGATACACAAAGACTCTAACAGGTAGCTATCGTGACAAAAACCAGACACATCAGACTGATTCTTCCCCTGCTGCTCGGCATCGGACTGCTGCCGGGGGCTGCCCAGGCCGAGATAAAATGCTGGACCAACTCTGATGGTATTCGAGAGTGCGGCAACGCCGTGCCTCCCGAATATGCCCAGCAGGGCCATGATGTGATCAATAAATCCGGCATCGTCGTCAAACATCATGAACGCGCCAAGACCGAAGCTGAACTGGCCGAAGAGGCTCGCCTGGCCGCTATTGCCGAAGAGAAAAAACGCCTTGCCGAGGAACGCGCCGCGCATGACCGTGTCTTGCTGGACACCTTTGCCAATGAAGATGAAATCCTCATGGCCCGCGATGGCAAGATCACTTCCGTGAGAACGGAAATCCGTCTGACCAACCGCAGTATGAACACCGCCGAGGAGCGCCTGCAGAAGTTACGCAAGCAAGCGGCCAACCTCGAACGTGCCAGCAAGGACGTGCCGGAAAAGCTGGCCAATGATATTCGGCAAACCCGCAACCAGATCGCCGAATACGAAAGCTTTATCGAGAACAAGCAGGCAGAAAGAAATACGATTATCCGACAGTTTGAAGAAGATATTAAACGTTATCGGGAACTGCGCCCGCAGCGCAGGCTGCAGTAAGCCCTAGTCACGCAATACACAGTTCAGGCTGGCCCACTGCGCCGGCCATTGCGCCAGTGGTGAACGTTCAAAGCCACTGCGCACGAACTGCTGCAAACGCCCTTCGACAATCGCCAGCAACAGGGAGGAACGGGTCTTGACCTGATCATCGGTCATCGTCTGGCCATGCAGGCGCGCCTCGCGCAAAATCTGTTTCAGCTGGGTTTCAATCCGGTCATAGAACTGGCTGACGCGGGTACGCAGACGCGCATGCTCGCCGGTCAGGGCATCCCCGACCAGCAGGCGTGTCATGCCCGGGTTCTTTTCCGAGAAGCCAAGCAGTAACAGGCAGAGTTTCTCGCAACGCGTGACGGCTTCTTTTTCCTCGGCAAGAATACGGGTGGCGAGCGAAAAGACCGTCTCCTCGACAAATTCGATCAAGCCCTCGAACATTTTTGCCTTGCTCGGGAAATGGCGATACAGCGCGGCCTCGGAAACCCCTACAGCACGGGCGAGCTGCGCCGTGGTGATGCGCTCACCGGGCCTTTCTTCCAGTTCACGCGCCAACGCCTCGAGAATGGCCTGGCGTCGCGCACCGCGTTGCTGTTTATCCGCGCTTGGTGACATGGGCTTTCCTTTTTTATTTTTTAATTACGTATCAGGGTACCGACACCCTCATCGGTAAAGATTTCCAGCATCACGGCATGTTGCACACGGCCGTCGATGATATGCGAGGCCTGTACACCGTTGCGGACAGCCTCGAGTGCACTGCCTATCTTCGGCAACATGCCACCATGAATCGTGCCATCGGCGATCAGCTCATCAACACGTTGCGAGGACAGGCCAGTGAGCAGCTTGCCGTCCTTGTCGAGCAGGCCCGCAGTGTTGGTGAGCAGAATCAGCTTCTCGGCCTGCAGGGTCTCGGCCAGCTTGCCAGCAACCAGATCCGCATTGATATTATAGGCCTGACCATCCTTGCCGACGCCGACCGGCGCGATCACGGGGATGAAATCGCCCTGCACCAGCATATCGACAACCGCGGTATTTATCTTTTCCACTTCACCGACGTGACCGATATCAATGATCTCCGGCGCATCCATTTCCGGGTTGTCGCGAGTGAAGGTCATTTTCTTCGCCCGGATCAAATCACCGTCTTTGCCAGTCAGGCCCACGGCCTTGCCGCCATGCTGATTAATCAGACTGACGATCTCCTTGTTGACCAGGCCGCCGAGCACCATCTCGACCACATTCATGGTTTCGCTGTCGGTAACCCGCATGCCTTCAATGAACTGGCTCTGCTTGCCGATCTTCTCCAGCAACTGGCCGATCTGCGGACCACCGCCATGTACGACCACCGGGTTCATGCCGACCAGTTTCATGAGCACAATGTCACGGGCAAAGCTCGACTTCAGGACATCATCCACCATCGCGTTGCCACCGTACTTGATAACAATGGTCTTGCCGGTGAAGCGTTGAATGTAAGGCAGGGCCTCGCCCAGTACATGGGCGATATTCATGGCGTTCTCAGATGTCAGACTCATGGCAGTGCTCTTTATCTTTATTCGTATAAAAAATTTTATGCAGTATAGCGCCGTTTACCTGGAATGACAGGTCGATACCCGCATCCACTTCCCGCATCTTGTCGCGAAACAGTTCCATGATGCGTGCCAACGCGGCATCCGTGTCCGCCTCGAAACGCAATACCAGCACCGGTGTAGTATTCGAGGCGCGCACCAGCCCCCAGCCATCGGCAAAGTCGACACGCAGGCCATCGATGGTAGTGACCTCGGCATCTTCAAAGGTGGCCTGCGCCTGCAGCTTTTCCATGAACGCATGGTGCTGGCCCTCGGCCATGCTGACATTGATCTCCGGCGTATTGATGCTGTCCGGCAAGGCATTAAAGACCTCGGCGACGGTTTTATCCGCCGTCAGCGGACACAACAGTTCAAGCAGCCGCGCGGCAGAATACAGGCCATCATCAAAGCCGTACCAGCGCTCCTGGAAAAAAATATGCCCACTCATCTCGCCGGCCAGCAAGGCGCCGCTTTGTTTCATCTTGCGCTTGATCAACGAATGCCCTGTCTTCCACATTGTCGCCTTGCCACCATGGTCACTAATCACTTTGGCCAGTTTGCGGGAACACTTCACGTCATAAATAATCTCGGCACCCGGGTTGCGGCCAAGGATATCCATGGCATACAGCATCATGATGCGATCCGGCCAGATAATCTTGCCCTCGCTGGTCACCACGCCGATGCGATCGCCGTCACCATCAAAGGCCAGGCCGATATCGGCCTGTTGTTGCTTCACCGCCGCGATCAGGTCCTGCAGGTTTTCCGGGCGACTCGGGTCCGGGTGATGATTCGGGAAGTCACCGTCCACATCGCAGTACAACTCGCTAAGCTCACAACCGAGTTCCTGCATCAGCTGCGGCGCCACCGCGCCTGCCGCCCCGTTGCCGCAATCAATGACGACCTTGAGTTTCTTCAAGAGCATGACATCGTCGGTGATGCGCTTGATGTATTGCGCAGTGACATCCTGCTCGCGGTAAGTGCCCTCGCCGCTGGTGAAGTCCTTTGTCTCGATACGCCGGCGCAGGGCCTGGATCTGCTCAGAGGCCAGGGTATCACCGGCGATCACCATCTTCAGGCCGTTATAGTCCGGCGGGTTATGACTGCCCGTGACCATCACCCCGGAGCCACTGCCAAGCGTCTGTGCCGCAAAATACAGTACCGGTGTCGGCACCATACCAATACTGACAACATCGATACCGGCTGCACGCAGGCCGTCGCTCAGGCTCGCCAGCAGGGCCGGGCCGGAATGGCGGCCGTCCCTCGCGACCACGATGGTGCTTTCACCCTGGGCGCGGGCTTCACTGCCCAATGCCAGGCCGATGGAGTAAACCGCCTCCTCGGTCAGGGTCTGGCCGACGATACCGCGAATGTCGTAGGCCTTGAAGATAGAGGCGTCAAGCGGGGTGTCTGTGTCGGTGGTTACATTACTCATCTCAGGGACATCATCCATTTCATCAACGACCAGCATGCTGTCACCGCACTGGAAGAGGACGTCGCTGCCGAGATCCTCACTGAGGATTGAAGTGGCTTCGGCATCCGGCTTTTCGACAGGGGCCGCTGTCGCGGTTTCATACTCATCCACTTCGTCCTTACTCCGCCGCCAATCACGCAGTGCCATGAAAACGGCGGTTACAAAAATCATCAGCGCAATAACGCCAACGGCAAGGATACGCTGGCCGGCATAATCGACTGCCTCTTCCCACTGGCGACTCGCCGGCCAGTAGGCGACACGCCAGCGACTGTCACGTATTGCCGCGGTGGTCGGCTCGATACCACGCTCACCGCGCGTGCCGCTCCGCGCCAGCGGCTGCCTTGCCTGCTGCAACTCAAAGTAACCCTTGCCTTCGCCAACCACCGGCATTGATTCCTGTAACAGGGCGATACTGAAACTGGCCAGCAGGCCGCCAACCGTTTCACCTTCCGCATTCTGTAACGGGCGTACAAAATCGATGTGCTGAACATCGGCGCCATACTGATGGGCCTCGGCGGGAACGGTTTCACCGCTGCCGGCAGCGTCCGCCAGCAGGTCAAAACAGGCGTAACTCAAGTTCGGTTGTGCCTGGTCATCTATGCTTGTAGCACGCGAAGCAATAAGCCGCAGGCTCAGCAAGCCGGGCAGTTGCGGGTCAGACTCGGCCAGCAGGACGCTGGTCTTACCCGCCAGTTGTGCCGCCAGAACCGGATCCGCCGCAAGCTCATCGAGGCGCTGGTTAATACCCTGCAGACGGGCGGCAAAGGACTCGGCATACTGCCTCACCTCGGCTTGATAGGTTGTTGCCAGATCCGGCCGCTGCTTTGGTCGCCAGTCGGACTGGTAGACAGCTACCAGGATAGCGAGTGAAAACAGGATCAAGAGTCCCGGCCATAACCGCTGGCGTAGATTTATCTGTGTCTTTTTCTTCTTTCTGGATTTAAATGCGGGCAATTGCATAAGCGGAAACGTATCTTGTCTTAGTGACGCCCGGTATGACCAAAGCCACCGGCACCACGCTCGCTACTGTCAAACTCGTCAACGATCTCAAACTCGGCCTGGACCACCGGCACGATTACCATCTGCGCAATGCGCTCACCCGGCTTGATGGTGAAATTCTCCTTGCCCCGGTTCCAGCAGGAGACGAATAACTGGCCCTGGTAATCGGAATCGATCAGGCCGACCAGGTTACCCAGCACCACGCCATGCTTGTGACCGAGACCGGAGCGCGGCAACAGTATCGCGGCATAGCCCGGATCGGCGACATGAATGGCCATGCCGGTCGGCACCAGGTAGGTATCGCCCGCGGCCAGTTCGACCTCACCATCGACACAGGCGCGCAGGTCCATGCCGGCCGAGCCCTCCGTCGCGTAGTGCGGCAGGGGGAATTCATTACCGATACGTGAATCGAGGATCTTTAATTGTATTTTACTTTTCATAGTATCTCTGTCCGATCAGGGCAACGAGTTGCCGTGCCAATTGTGATTTGTGTGCTCTCGGCAGGTCTTGCTCACCACCCTGCCAGAAGACCTGCAGGACATTGTCTTCACTCTCCACGCCAAGCGGTTCACCGTCCGCGGTCTTGCCGATTTTATTCGCCGCAATCATATCCAGGCCCTTGGCCTGCAGCTTGCCACGGGCATTTTCCGCCACGTTTTCCGTTTCCGCGGCAAAGCCGACCGTAAACGGCGCTGTCTCATGGGCCGCAACTCTCGCCAGGATATCCCTGGTGCGAGCCAGCTCGAGGCTGAGACCTGCGTCTGATTTTTTTAATTTTTGTTCCGCCGGGCAGGCCGGCCGGTAATCGGCGACAGCCGCGGCGCTGATAAAGATATCGCACTGCTGCAGCCCGCCCTCGACCGCCGCCAGCATCTCAGCTGCTGTCTCGATATCAATCCGCGTCACCCGTTCCGGTGTCGGCAGGCACACCGGGCCACTGATGAGGGTCACGACAGCCCCTGCCTCGACACAGGCCTCGGCCAGCGCATAGCCCATGCGGCCGCTACTGCGGTTACTGATATAACGCATCGGGTCGATTGGTTCACGGGTGGGGCCGGCCGTGATCAGGACTCGCAGACCGGCCAGGCTGCCGGTAGCAAACAGGGCCATACTCGCCTCGACCAGCTCGGCCGGCTCAAGCATGCGCCCGGCCCCGACATCCCCGCAGGCCTGCTCACCCTCGCCAGGGCCGAAGATATGCACCCCGCGGTGTCGCAGGATCTCGATATTGTCTTGCGTGGCGGGATTGGCCCACATGGCCTGGTTCATGGCCGGGGCCACGGCGAGTGGCGCGCTACTCGCCAGGCAGACCGCGCTGAGCAAGTCATCCCCGCGCCCCTGCACCAGCCGGGCCAGGCAATTGGCGCTGGCCGGGGCGATCAGGACGAGGTCTGCCCACTTTGCCAGCGTGATGTGCCCCATACCGGCCTCGGCCCCGGCATCCAGCAGCTCACTATATAAAGGCTGGCCGGAAACGGCCTGCAGGGTCAGCGGGGTAATAAACTCCTGCCCGCCCGCAGTCATGATCACGCGCACCTCGGCGCCGGCCTCGCGCAAGCGGCGGATCAGGTCGGCGCTCTTGTAGGCGGCGATACTGCCGGTCACGCCGAGAATGATGCGTTTGTTGGTGAGACTGCTCATAATGGGAAGGATTCTAACAGATAAGTGGCCACTCACTCTCTAATGTGAGACGACAGAAGTTCCTGATAGACTCCCCACTCAAGGATAAATACTGCCATGGAGGCACACATGACTATCTGCAACTGGCCGGCCTCTGAACGGCCGCGCGAAAAACTCCTCGATCGTGGGCCCCAGGCCCTCTCTGATGCCGAGCTACTCGCCATCTTCCTGCGTACCGGCATGCGGGGCAAAACCGCCGTGGACCTGGCCCGCGACCTGCTCGGCCGCTTCGGCGGTCTGCGTCCCCTGCTTGAGGCGGGGCAGGCTGACTTTTGCGCCAGCCCCGGCCTTGGCCCCGCCAAGTATGTGCAGTTGCAGGCCGTTCTGGAACTCGGTCGCCGGCACCTGCAGGAAGGCCTTGAACGGGATACCGCCTTTGCTGACCCGGCCTCGGTGCGTGCCTACCTGTGCGCCCGCCTGCGCGCCCGCCACCGGGAAGTCTTTGCCTGCCTGTTTCTCGATACCCGCCACCGGCTCATCGCCTGTGAAGAATTATTTCTCGGCACCATCGACGGTGCCAGTGTCCACCCCCGCGAGGTCGTGCAACAGGCCCTCAGCCATAACGCCGCCGCGGTGATCCTGGCGCATAACCACCCCTCCGGCGTCGCCGAACCGAGCCGCGCAGACAAGGCCATCACCGGGCGCCTGGTCGAGGCACTGGCCCTGATCGAGGTGCGCGTGCTCGACCATTTCATCGTCGGCGACGGCGATCCCTGGTCTTTTGCCGAACATGGCCAGCTTTAATGATCTTTTTGCAGGGCCTGTTTTATGCTTTATATGGCTGATATATATAAATATTGTTATTTTTCCTGCCGGATCGGCAGGATTATATAGTGTTGCGGGCGGGGGGCGCTTCTGGTATAAAGTGCGGCTCGTTTCGCGTGCTCGAGCGCGCGTGCTTCAGAATTTTGTGGAGGCTTTAGCAATGTCCAAAGTATGCCAGGTAACCGGCAAACGCCCTATCTCGGGCAATAACGTTTCGCACGCGAAGAACCATACGCGTCGCCGTTTCCTGCCAAATCTGCATTCGCACCGTTTCTGGGTCGACAGCGAAAACCGCTGGGTCCGTCTGCGCGTTTCCTCAAAGGGTATGCGCATCATCGACAAGAAAGGTATCGATACCGTGTTGGCTGACATGCGCAGCCGCGGTGAAAAGTTTTAAGGAGCACTATCATGCCACGCGATAAGATCAAGCTCGTTTCCAGTGCAGGTACCGGTCACTTCTACACGACCGACAAGAACAAGCGCACCATGCCTGAGAAAATGGAAATCAAGAAGTTCGACCCGGTTGTACGCAAACACGTCATGTACAAGGAAGCGAAGATTAAATAATCTTTGTTTGCTGTTTGTGATTAGTAAAAAGCCCGGCATTGCCGGGCTTTTTTGTTGCCTCGAACCATCGGAGATGGTTGAGGTACTCACAATGAAGCCCGAAGGGATTCTGTGAGCAACGGCACCGTTTCGATGAAACGCAGGGAACACCGGGAGAGGGTGAGGGGTTATGTGTGCTTCGCACACGAAGAGCTTTTAAATTTTAAAAGACAGTTGTTTCTTACACGCCCACTGAGCGCGTGTGTCTTTTCTTTGCTTGCCCAAAGAGAAGGCACCAAAAGAAAGGGCACCCGGATTCCCCGCCCTTCGGGTTCCCTGTGCTTCTCGTCGAAGCGGGCGCTGCGCAACTCGCGCTGTGCTCCGCACTCTTTAGCGCTCAAACAGTGCTCGCTATGATCCCGCTTCGCCTGCGATGCTCGGCGGAGAATAACGGGACTCAAACCCACATTTACTAAACACTAGCGACGAACAGGTTTTCTTCCCCTTCGACGCAGCCGAATCGCGCAGGAAATTTCCGGATGGTCATGCGCAGCTGTCTGAGCGTATTTGTAGGCGCAACTGGTCGAGTAGACCAAAGGAACCACCCCCTTGGCCTCTCACAGAACCGTACGTGAAACTCTCGCTTCATACGGCTCTTCCTGTCCAACCTTACAATCATCTAAGCAGCGCTCCAATGCGGAAAACCGTTTGGCTCAACCTGCCTTAATCGGTTAATCCTGCGCGCTGCCTGCATCAGTGTCTTGAGCTGTTTGTATTTAGCTTTTCCCCAACGACTCAAACGCTTGTCAAAGTGGAATAATACATTACGGATAATACTTTTCCCAAACAGTCCATAGTAGGTAAGCCAGCCACGCAACCTATTGCTGCTGTAGCGGCGTATATCCGTCAACTCTTTC
>NZ_JAVVES010000041.1:0-25906 GCF_032250955.1 Sulfuriflexus sp.
TGACCATAAATGATCACCGGATTTTGATCTCATCTTGCTGATAGTCAAGTAACTTTTTGCTTAACTGATCGGCATTACGGCAATGCCGGGCGTTTTTGAAATGCATCAGCTTGATTTAGCGTGCAAGGTAAGCCTTGTCTGACTCTTCAACGACACCAAGAGCCCATGCACCACGGGTTTTCGCATGCTGCACCGCTGCATTAACGGCTGCAGACGTAACAGCACGATCAATGCTTAAATCCTGACCAGGATAAATCAGGTCAGCATCCTTGATCTGGCTGCGATTAGCCTTGTAGATCAATGGCCACTGGTATGGGTCACCATAAATGCTGTCCTTACCGGAGATATTCCAGAGATTGTCACCCCTTTCAACGGTGTAGCTGTTTACATCATTGTCGCGCTGTTCGAGTGCCTGGGCATAACCCATCTCGCCCTGACGACGGGCCTTATTGGCCAGTTTTATACATTCAGCGACATCTCCTGCTGCCAGGGCCTTCTTGGCACTCTTCAGGATCTTGCCGGTATCACGCCATTCACCACCGACACTGGCCGCTTTTTTGCGAGCAGCCTCTGCAGCAGCGAGTTCAGCCTGGCAAGCAGTGTCTTTCTTCGCAGCAGGTGCTGCCGCGGGCTCTTCCTGCTGGGTGCTGGCGCAACCGAAAGTGACAGAAAGGACAAGTGCACCAAGTGCGCCATTTTTGAGAATATTGGTCTTTTTCATTGTGTTATAACTCCAAAGGCTACTTTTTCGCAGCTGTGTACATAGGTTATTCGGCTACGCGTCTATAAGATACTGGTTTTACAGCTTATATCTAGAACAAAAACTAGCACCCGCCCCTGCTGGCTGTCAAGTGAGCAGCCCACTAATTCGTAGTTTCACGTGTTTTTTCAAACGCTCGCCGGGCCAGGTCGCGGGCCTCATTTGCGGCGTTACGTGCCTGCGGATAATCGCCTGCCTGCAGGGCCTCTTCTGCCAGCTGCAATTCCCGCTCAGCAGCCTGTAAAAGCCCCGGTGCCAGGTTCTCCGCCCGGGCCTGCCTGGCTGCCTGCAAGGCCTGACGGGCATCACTCATTTCTTGTGTGGGCAAGGCGGTACAGGACAGCAACGCGCCGCCTGCTAGTAATAGCAGCAAGAGGGGTAATATCTTCACATTACTGTTTATTTGCATGTTTGCTTGTAGCGTTAAGTTTCGGTAATTCGGGAAAAAAACTAACAGCCAGCCTATAGGCTGTCAAGCAGGCCCGATGTAAAATAGAATTTTGTTACATAGCCATTCAGGAAGCCCGACATGAGTACCCGAATCTACCACAATCCTCGCTGCAGCAAGTCACGCGAAACCCTGACCTTGCTGAATGACGCCAATATAGAGGCCGAGATCATCGAATACCTGGATAATCCGCCCAGCCGTGAGGAATTAATCGAGATACTGGCAATGCTCGATATGGCGCCCCGCGAGCTCATGCGCACCGGCGAGGCCGAGTATAAGACCAATAACCTCGATGATACCTCACTCAGCGACGATGCCCTTATTGATGCTATGCTGCGCTTCCCGAAACTGATTGAGCGCCCTATCGTGATCAATAATGGCCAGGCCATAATCGGCCGCCCGCCGATCAGCGTCAAAAGCATCCTCTGATTCTTCTCAAGGTAGCCTCCTATGCAGACCATTCTCGTTCTCTATTACAGTCGTCATGGCGCCACCACCGAAATGGCGCGACGGATTGCTCGCGGTATTGGCGAAGTCGAGGGCATGCAGGCAAAGTTGCGTACCGTACCCGAGGTCTCAACGGTATGTGAGGCGACGGCAGATGATATCCCCGAGCACGGCGACCCTTATGTCAGCCTCGATGACTTGCGCGAGTGCGCGGGGCTGGCGCTTGGCAGTCCGACCCGTTTCGGCAACATGGCCGCGCCGTTGAAGTACTTTATCGATTCCACCAGCAGCCTTTGGCTTAGCGGTGGCATGGTCGACAAACCTGCCGCGGTATTTACCTCCACCTCCAGCCTGCATGGTGGCCAGGAAACTACCCTGATATCGATGATGCTGCCACTGTTACATCACGGCATGCTCATTACCGGCCTGCCCTACTCGGAAACCGAATTACTCAGCACACGCACCGGCGGCACCCCCTATGGCGCCAGTCACCTTGCCGGCACGGAAAGCAAACTGCCCTTGTCTGAAGAAGAGGCACGCCTGTGCCATGCCCTGGGCAAACGCCTGGCAAGCGTCGCAAAGAAGCAACAGGCCTGAACGTGAGCAAGAGCGGTTTTTACTATGGCCTGGCCCTGTGCGGCCACCTCGGTTTGCTGGGCTTATTGATCATCTGGAATGTCTGGCTCTACCCGCCGACCATCTTTCCGGTAGCGATTGTCTTGCTGGTGTATATCGGGCCGTTATTGATCCCGCTACGCGGCCTGTTGCACGGGCGTTTATACACACATGCCTGGACCCACTTCCTGGCTCTGTTTTATTTCACCGTGGGGGTCATGATCGCCGCCGCCAACCTTGAAGAGCGCTGGTATGCCATCGCGCAGGTGGTGCTGAGTATCATGCTGTTCATGGGCAGCATGCTGTTCGTGCGTTACCGCGCCAGGGAGAATAAAACCCTGCACTGAAGGCCCGATGCAGAAGCGCAAGGGTCTTTACCAGAAAGCAAATTAAAGCCCAACGCAGAGGCGCAAAGACGCAAAGGTCGCGGAGTAAATAAGAATATTTTTTCGAGTCCTTTGCAGTATCTTGCAATTACCTCGGGTAAATTGTATTTCTCTTGGCGTTCTCTGCGTCTTGCCCTGAATCATCTGGAAGATGGTTAGGGTATCCATAATGAAGCGCGAAGCGGTTCTATGGTCCGCGGCCTCTGCGTTGGGCTTTTAATCTTTTAATATTAAATAGTTTTTAATCTACAAACTGACGCACGAAGGGAATCGTCAGTTTGCGCTGTGCAACCAGCGATTCGCGATCGAGTTTTTCCAGCAGGTCGAAGAGGCTGTGCATGTCGCGGGTACAACGCTTGAGCAGGTAGGCGATGACTTCAGCGGGTAATTCCAGGCCCCGGCCGCGGGCCCGTAACTGCAGGGCAGCGGTGAGTGGTTCATCATCAAGTGACTGTAGCTTGAACACCAGTCCCCAGACCAGGCGTGATTGCAGGTCCGGTAACTGCACGGCCAGTGCTGTCGGATGGTTATTGGCAGCCACGATTAAGCGCGCCTCAGCGTCACGCACGCGATTATAGAGGTGAAAGATTGCCTCTTCCCATTCGGCATCCCCGGCAATACTGTCCAGATCGTCGATGCAAAGCAGACCCATGTCTTCCAGACCTTCCAGCATCGTAGTACTGAATCCTGCCCGCTGCGCAAGTGGCAGATAGACTACCGGTTGCCCTCGTTCACTGGCAGCATGACAGGCCGCCTGTAACAAGTGACTCTTGCCGCTGCCGGTTACACCATGCATAAACACAAAGCGTTCACCCTCGAAGCGGGCACACTGCTGGCACTGGGCCAGTACCTGCGCATTATCGGCGGGATAAAAGTTAGTAAAGGTCGCGCTGTCACGCAGGCCGATGTGGAGGGGTAATTGAACAGGCATAGGCAATATTAAATCTGATTAGCAGCCATCACCACACTGGCTGGTGTCCGGCTCGCCTGGCCCTTTTTCAGCATAGAGAGCGCTCTTGCGGTAACTGTCGTGGACATGGCGAATCACCACCACAATTACCGCGGCTACCGGCAGCGCCAGCAGGACCCCGAAGAAACCGAATAACTGGCCAAAGGCGGCAATGGCAAAGATCACGGCGACGGGGTGCAGGCCGATCTTGTCACCGACCAGCAACGGCGTCAGTACAAAGCTTTCCAGCAACTGGCCAATACCGAAGACCACGATTAACGGCCACAGGGCAAAAATATCCTGGAACTGGAACAGCCCGGCCGCCACGGCCAACATGACGCCGATTATCATGCCCAGGTAAGGGACGAAGCTGACAAACCCGGCGATGATACCAATTAACAAGGCATACTCGAGCCCCATCAATAACAGACCGACTGAATAGATAATGCTAAGACTCAGCATGACGAGTAACTGGCCCCGCACAAAGGCACCGAGCACGTCATCGGACTCCGTGGCCAACTTGACGACCAATGGTTCTATACGACGCGGTAACAGTTCGCGGATGCGGGTAATCATGACATCCCAGTCGCGCAACATGTAAAACGTCACCAGTGGCACCAGCACGATATTCGCCAACAAGGCCAGCAAGGTGCCGCCAGAGCGGCTGATTGAGGCCAGCACATTAACGGCCAGGCCACCGGCCTGTTGCCAGTGAGCCTGCAAGGCCTGCTTGAGCTCGGCGACATCCGGCATCTGTTCAAGTCCAAAGCGAGCCTGTAACCATGGCATCGCTGTTTGTTGTAACCAGTCGATATATGCCGGGAGGCGGGAAACAAACACACTCACCTGTTTTTCAATCAACGGTACCAGGATAAACAGCATGACCAGGGCGAGTAACGACAAGAGCAGAAAGACAATGCTGACCGCAAGGGTGCGGGACAGTTTGCCGCTCTCGAGCCTGTCTACCAGGGGGTCGCCGATGTAGGCCAGCAGGGCAGCAAGCAGAAACGGTGTCAACACGGGCGCCAACAGGTAAAACAAAAAGCCTGTACCGCCGAGCAGGACGACTATCAACCAGCTTCGATTATCCATCAACTTGTTATCCCCTGGTTCTCTCACAGTTCGTATTGGCCGCGCGGCGGGATTCTGTCTGCACTATGGCGACAGCTGGAAGACGATGTCCGCTACCTGTTCAGACTGTGGTGGCACCGGCAAGCCGGTCTTGCCCGGGGCGAGGGCCACACTATCATTTTTTACCGGCGTGAATATCGGACGACGGCTTAACCGCACAGCCTCGAGCAAGGCCTGTCGATCAGCGCGCGTTTTAATGGCAAACAGGACCTGGTCATCGTCAACCTGCCTGGCGTGCACGTCTGTCACGCCATTCAATTCGCGCAGGGTTCGCTCGCTCCGGGCAAAGTCGGCGAGATTGCGTATGCCTTTGACAAGCACTCCCAACTCACCCGGCTTACCTGTCGACACATAGACGTAACGGGCGGCCAGTGTCGAGGCCGTCCCCTCGATGCCATGCGCAAGTATCGTCTCCAGCTCGCCACTATGTGACCACTCGTACAGTTTTCCATCGAGGTTCAGATTCCAGCGCCCTTGCCAACGCCCCTTACCCAGCTCCAGCAGACGCCCGACCAGGATCGCCTCGTTATCGTAGCGCGCAGAGGCCTTGCGGATATTGTCCTCGAAATTGATCCATACATCGGTCGCCTTGATGTGTTGTTTATCCTCAAGGTCCAGCAGTGGCAGCACCAGGGGTATACCCCGCCGTTTTGCCAGGCTGCTGATACCGGCCAGCAGTGCCGATTCATCACTACTCCCGAGCAGGTGACGTTCGCCCTGTTTCTCGACAGCCAGCCACAACAGGGTGCTCGGACGCGTCCGCCCCCAGATCGGCACATTAAGCTTACGCAGGGCCTTGTCGAGCCCACCCTGATTGAAATGCAGCCACAGCCACTGCTGCGGTTCGGCAGGGGCTGTCTCGCCTGTCGCAGCCGTGGTACGGTAACGGTATTGCTGCAAAAATTGCAGGCTCTCACCAAGTAGCTGCGGGATCCCCGGTAACAGGGCAACCTGCTCATTCCCGGAGACCTTAACAAGCACCTCGGCAAGCGCCGCGCGAATCGCCTGATGGCGTTCCGTGCGGCCCTGACCGCTAACGGCTACCTCGGCCTCGTACAGATCAGTGACCTCAGCCGCCCGGACAGGGAGGCTACAAAAGCCGAATATCAGCAGTAAAATCAACGCTCGCACGCTTTGCTATCCTCTATTTTGGCCGACCATATGGGCGGCCAGGCGGTATCCAGACCTGATTATACCCGTCTGCCCCCCCTGCAACGCAAAATCACGTAGTTTGATTGCACAAGTCGCGCCCCCCCGATACCATTAGCGCCCAGATTTCTTCGAGCCGGAGCCAAATACGTGAGCCAAAACGACCGACCGTCCTCTTCGTCGCTGAGTTACCGCGATGCCGGGGTTGATATCGATGCAGGGAATGCCCTGATCGACCGCATCAAGCCGATTGCCGCGGCCACCAGACGCAGCGGCATGCTCGATGGCCTCGGTGGTTTTGGCGCCCTGTTCGAGATCCCGAAAAACTACAAGGACCCGGTACTGGTCTCCGGCACCGACGGGGTCGGCACCAAGCTGAAGCTGGCCATTGACCTCGGCCTGCATGACAGCATTGGCATTGACCTGGTCGCCATGTGCGCCAATGACCTTATCGTGCAAGGTGCCGAGCCCCTGTTTTTCCTTGATTACTTTGCCACCGGCAAACTCAACCTCGACACGGCTACCGAGGTTATTAAAGGTATCGGGCACGGCTGTGAACTGGCCGGCTGCGCCCTCATCGGCGGCGAGACTGCCGAGATGCCGGGCATGTACAAGGAAGGCGACTATGACCTGGCCGGTTTCTGTGTCGGTGCCGTGGAGCGTGATGGCATTATCGACGGCAGCAAGGTCACCGCCGGTGACGTCCTCATCGGCCTCGAATCGAGCGGCCCGCATTCAAACGGTTACTCGTTGATTCGCAAGATCATCGAGGTCAGTGGTGCCAGGCTCGACGATGACTTTGGTGACAGCACGCTTGGTCAAACCCTACTCGCCCCCACCCACCTGTACGTGAAGCCACTGCTCGAGTTGTGCCGCCTGATCGATGTACATGCCATGGCCCATATTACCGGCGGCGGCCTGACCGAGAACCTGCCACGCGTACTGCCGGAAAATGCCGCGGCCCGCATTGATACCTCCAGCTGGCAACGACCGGCCGTGTTCGACTGGTTACAACAACACGGCAATGTCGAAGATAGCGAGATGTACCGGACCTTCAACTGCGGCATCGGCATGGTCGTCTGTGTTGCCGCCGCCGATGCCGACAAGGCCCTGGAAATCCTCAGCGACAGTGGTGAGCAGGCCGGCAGAATTGGCGAAATTGTCACTGCCGGGACCGACAGCCCACAGGTTCTGCTCGACTAGACGTGACTACCCCCCGCAACGCCGGAAGCATGCCGATTGTTGTCCTGATCTCGGGCAGCGGCAGTAACCTGCAGGCCATCATTGATGCCATGCAGGCCGGTGAGCTGCCTGTCGAGATCCGTGCCGTGATCAGCAATCGTACCGATGCCTATGGACTGGAACGGGCACGTGCCGCCGGCATCCACACCGAGGTTGTTGACCACCGAGAGTATGCCGGCCGCGAGGCGTTTGACCGCGCCCTGCAAAAGACGATTGATGCCCACGAACCCGCGCTGGTCGTACTCGCCGGTTTCATGCGCATCCTCACTCATGAGTTTGTTGAACATTACATGGGCCGCATGCTGAATATCCACCCTGCCCTGCTGCCGCTATTCCCCGGTCTGAATACACATGAACGGGCGCTGCAGGAAGCGGTCAAACAACATGGTGCCACCGTGCACTTTGTCACCACCGAGGTGGATGGCGGCCCGCTGGTGCTCAGCGCCCGTGTACCGGTACGGCCGGGCGATACTGCTGAAGGGCTTGCGGCACGGGTGCTGGAACAGGAGCACCGCATATACCCGCAGGCGATCCGCTGGTTTGCCGAAGGCCGCTTGCAAATGCAGTATGATAGAGTCTTACTTGATGAAAAACCCTTACCGACAACAGGAATCGATTTTGCCGAGCTCACCACTGACCAGACTCGTTAGCCTGCTCATCCTGGGCATGTGCCTGACCGGTACGTCTCTGGCCCGGGCAACTGACATCACGAGCCCCTTCAGCGCCGATTACCAGGTCACCCGCAATGGCAGTAAAATCGGCGAACGGACGCATGTCCTCGATAAGCAGGAAAAGGGCTATCTGTATGAAGCGCGTATGCGGACCACCGGCCTTGCGGCCTTGTTAAAACCGGTCCGCATCACAGAGCGCAGTTACTGGTCACTGAGTGATAACCGCGTACAACCGCAGCAGTACGAATATCTCGACAGCAGTGATGACTCGCGTACTGCAAAACTACAATTTGACTGGTCGCGCCGGCATGTCACCAATAATATTGGCGATGAACCATGGGGCATGACCGTGCCGGCAGGCACCCAGGACAAGTTCGGCTACATGCTGGCCCTCATGCAGGACCTGCAACAAGGCAACACCACACCGGAGTACCAGGTTGCCGATGGCGGCTTGCTCAAAACCTATCGCTTTACCTACGAGGGCAAGATGGTACTCGACACTGCACTCGGCAAACTTGAAACTGTCAAACTGCGGCGTATTCGTGCCGGCAAGGAAGATCGCAAGGTCTTTATCTGGTGCGCACCCTCACTCGGTTACCTGCCGGTAAGAATCGAGCGCCATAAAAAAGACACGGTCTATACCATGCTCATCCAGAAAATGAACGGCCGTTAGGCATGAACAAGATACTCGGCACGGTTTTGGGTATTTCGCTACTGATTCTCATCAGCTGGTTTACCCTGCGGGTTTATACCATGACCTCGTTACCCGGGCTTAAGCTGAAAGATGATGTCTATACCGTGGTTAACTGCGAACCACCCCGCGATGAACATGCCCGCCTGGCCTGTCCTTATTTGTATTGTAACAAGGCACTGCTGGAATCAGGTGAAATTCCGGCGAATGCCAATATCAGTCGCGCCCCGGGAACTACCATGAACCGCTTTGATGGTGTGATCAGCTATACAACAAAAGAACACGTCGATGTTCGCCGACGCTTTCAGTGCGATATGCAGAGCGACGAAGTTCTTGGTTATCAAATATCGAAATAACCATGAGTTCTCCATTCCTGACTCGTCGCCAGGCGCATACTCAATAGTCTGCTGAATAAGGATCGATCTGCCGTTTCAGGCGTCTCTTGTCACGGATGTCCTCAACCTTGCGCCGAGCCTTAAGACGCCTTTTTTCTGCGGACTGTTTGCGGTTGCGCTGTTTCAGCGGCAATTCAATGTTTTCCGAAAAAAGTTTATCATATAAGTCATTCATATGTGACATATTCAGTCCCTCTTGTTCAAGCCACCATATTATCCATTGGCATTAATGTCTTTCAGGCGCGCCCTGAAACTATCGCGCAGATAACTGAATGCCTCCATCTGTGCACGTGAATAACGACGGTTCGCCTGCCCGGAACGGGCCAATAACCATTCCAGTTTACCCAATGTATTTTCAAGGTTCCGTCTTTGCACTTCTATATGTAGATTCATCATATGCCTCGCATTCTCATCAACAGGAGACGCGTATTCTTGATTACGAATATGACAAGGTAATGAAACCAGCGCTGCAGTTTGGTGACATATCATGCAGACGCAGAGTGAGCGTTACTGGAATGCGGGAGCAACACCGGGAAGGGAAGAACATAAGGCATTTCTGATATAAGGCTTTCTCCTTGATTTTTCACCCTCGTTCGCCTTTACTGTGCATGTAATCAGGACAAAAGTAAGGGAATAGTCTGCCTGGACAGGTCGCGCAGAAAACCAGGAACAAAGCAGCGCAATTATAAAAAATAACTGCCCGAACCTGCACCATCTGGCGAACAGATCCCTGGGAGAGTCCAAAATGCAAAATACCTTTCACCATTCCCGGCATATCGCTATCGGTTTTATCTTCGTTCTCGTCCTGATGGCCGGGCTCCTCGTAGTCGTGTTAAACAAGATGGCGGATATGCAACTTCAGCTGAACACCATTACCCATCAACATAACGAGAAGACCATTTACCTCAGCCGGCTGAAGGAAGGTATCCGCAAGCGCCAGATCGGCCTGCGTGATCTGATTGTTACCCAGGATCCTTTCGAAAAAGACGAAATCCGCCTTCTCTCCTATTCATATGCACTTGACGGTGCAGAGGCACGTGACCGCTTTGCCGCTATGGAACATAGCGACAAGGAAAAAGAAATTCTTGAGCGAATCAATGCGGCCATTCGTGTTGCCTACCCGTTACAAAACGCCCTGGCCGAGAAGGCGCTTTTTGAAAATGACATTAATGTATTGGCTGAAGAGCTAAAGGCGACGTTTGACGTCCAGGCGGTTCTGGTGGGGCACCTGAATGAAATGGTCGAGTTATTAAATAACCAGACACAGGATGCTATTAATAAGGCTCATATCTCCTACGATAATGCCATCTATGTTGTCGCTGTTCTCGGCACTACCGCCCTGTTGTTTGGCCTTTTCATCGCCGGCTATGTCTTTCGCACCTCACGGCAGCAGGAAGAGGTGGTCAATGAAGCCATGCAACAACTAAGCCGCTCAGCTGAACTCCTGGAAATACGCGTCAAGTAAAGAACCCGGGAACTCGAAGAGGCAAAACAACTGGCCGAGATTGCCAACCAGGCAAAGTCCCGCTTTCTTGCCCGCATGAGCCATGAATTGAGAACGCCCCTCAATGCGATTATCGGCTTCACACAAATCATAGAAGAAGACCTCAAGACTGATGACAAAACGCGTCACCACATAGAAAGTCTGCAACATGTATCCCGGGCAGGGCGGCATTTACTCAGCCTGGTCAATGATCTCCTGGACCTGGCAAAGATTGAAGATGGCAAAATGGAATATCAGATCATCGACGTCGATTTGTCTGCCGAACTCGATGAAAGTGTGAAACTCATCCTGCCACTGGCGCGAAAACATAATGTCAGCATCGTCTTTGATGCCGCTGAGTTCAAGGATGTTTATGTCCAGGCCGATTGCATACGCCTGAAACAGGTTTTATTGAATATGTTCAGCAACGGTATCAAATATAATAACAGCGGCGGCCAACTGACTATCCAGCCGGGACCCGGAACGGACGGGAAATACCGGCTAAACATCACCGATACCGGTAATGGCATTGAGCAACAGGACCTCGAACTCATCTTCAAGGCGTTTTCTCGCCTGCATCTGGACAACAGTTCAAAGGAAGGCACCGGCATTGGCCTGACCATCGCCAGGCAGATCGTCGAGCAAATGCAAGGTCGAATCGGCGTTGATTCCACGCCGGGCACGGGCAGTACTTTCTGGATCGAGCTGGAAAGGAGTGTCTGCAACCCGTGTGCGACAGAGGCAGACAGCAAGGCTATCTCGCCGGCCAGCTACGGGCATGCACGTTCCTCAACGATTCTTTACATCGAGGATAATCCTGCCAACATCGCCCTGGTCAGAAAGGCCCTTGCAGCCGAGCCGGCTATTACCCTGTTAACCGCCGAGTTACCGAGCATCGGCCTGCGGCTGGCGTTCGAGCACCGACCCGATCTGATCCTGCTCGACATCTGTTTACCGGAAATGGATGGGTATGCCGTCCAGGCGCGTCTTTTGGATCACCCTGCAACAAAAGATATTCCCATTGTCGCGCTCAGTGCCGGAGCCATGCCAGATGAGATAGAAAAAGGCCTGACGGCCGGATTCAGGGATTATTTGACCAAGCCGGTCGATATCCTTCACCTGAGAAAGACCGTGCACAGAGAGCTGTCCCTGACCAGGCCGCCTGAAACTGTTACCCAGTGACTTATCGAAGGGGCTCGATAGCTGGCGCGGGCGGAACGTAATCTCCATCCACCAAATTTTTTCAGGGATCCGCTGCCCCCGGCCGTAGCTCAGGTTTTAGGCAGGGTGACGCCTTCCTGGCCCTGGTACTTGCCGGCACGATCCTTGTACGACGTTTCACATTCTTCATCCGACTCAAAGAACAGCACCTGTGCCACACCCTCATTGGCATAGATCTTCGCCGGCAACGGGGTTGTGTTGGAGAACTCGAGGGTTACATGGCCTTCCCACTCCGGCTCGAACGGCGTGACGTTGACGATGATGCCGCAACGCGCATAAGTCGATTTGCCGAGGCAGATGGTGAGCACATTACGCGGGATCCGGAAGTATTCAATCGTCCGCGCCAGGGCGAACGAGTTCGGCGGAATCACACAAACATCCGATTTCACATCGACAAAGCTGTTTTCATCAAAATTTTTCGGGTCAACAATGGTGGAGTTGATATTGGTGAAGACCTTGAAGTCATTGGCACAGCGGATGTCATAGCCATAGCTCGACGTGCCATAGGAGACAATGCGTCCCCCGTCGTTTTCCTTGACCTGCCCGGGCTCGAAGGGCTCGATCATGCCGTGTTGCTCCGCCATGCGGCGAATCCACTTGTCTGCTTTAATGCTCATACTGGTTTCTTTAATAAGGAAATTTATTGTCCGATATTAAACCGTAAACACCTTGTTTTAGCAAAGGCCTTTAAATTCAGAACACCTAACGCAGAGACGCGGAGTCGCAAAGGACGCTGAGAAAAAACAAATATCTGTTCTCTTTGCGACCTTTGCGCCTCCGCGCCTTTGCGTTGGGCTTTTGTCCTTATTGGATAACAATATTCGGAAACTTGCTGGCGTATTCCTTGGCCTGCATGGACATCTTGCCGGCAACACGGCGGGCGATCTCCCGGTATATCTCGGTGACCCGACCCTCGGGGTCGGCAACCACGGTCGGCTTGCCATTGTCGGTGTCTTCGCGAATGGCGATATCCAGTGGCAGGGCACCGAGGAAATCGACGTCATACTGCTCTGACATGCTCATGCCGCCGCCCTGACCAAAGATGTGCTCTTCGTGGCCACACTTGCTACAGATATGGATGCTCATGTTCTCGATTATGCCGAGCACCGGCACCTCGACCTTTTCAAACATTTTCAATGCCTTACGCGCATCCAGCAGGGCGATATCCTGCGGTGTCGTGACGATTACGGCGCCACTGACCGGCACACGCTGTGCCAGGGTCAGCTGAATATCGCCTGTACCTGGTGGCAGGTCGATGATCAGGTAATCCAGCTCTGTCCACTTGGTGTCATTGAGCAACTGGTTGAGGGCCTGGGTCACCATCGGGCCACGCCAGATCATCGGGGTTTCTTCATCGACGAGGAAGCCGATAGACATGGCCTGGATATCATAGCTGGTGATCGGCTGAAGGGTCTTGCCGTCTTCGGATTCCGGGCGACCAGTCACGCCGAGCATGCGTGGCTGGCTCGGGCCGTAGATGTCCGCATCGAGGATCCCGACGCTGGCGCCCTCGGCAGCCAGGGCCAGGGCCAGGTTGACGGAGGTGGTCGACTTGCCCACGCCGCCCTTACCCGAGGCGATGGCGATGATATTCTTGATGCCTTCAATCGGTTCCACGCCCTTCTGGGCCTTGTGGGCGGCGATCTTGGTCGTTATGTTCACGACCACTTCACTGACCCCGTCCAGGCTGCCAAGCAGTTCTGTGAGCTTGCTGCTCAGGGTATCGACATAGCCCCTGGCCGGAAATCCCAGGGTAATAGCCAGGGTTACCTTACCGCCGTCAATCGCGATATCCTTGACCAGCTTGGCGCTGACGAGGTCTTTTTCAACGTAGGGATCAATATACTCTTTGAGTTTGGCCTCAATCTGCTCTTTGCTTACATCTGCCATGCTATTTACTCCTGCAAAATCATTGCGAAACCGGCAGTGTCGGGTAACACTGCGGGACTTAATTCAGTTAATATATTAGATTACCATGATATGCATATTCCAGACAATTCCGGTCGGATATTCCCGACTAAATTGTTAGGTAATTAGCAAGGAAATCCCAAGGGAATAAACCTAATAAACCCGGTCATACAGAATGCCAGATACCCGAAAAATCCTCGTTACCAGCGCCCTGCCCTATGCCAATGGCAGTATTCACCTCGGCCACCTGGTTGAATACCTGCAAACCGATATCTGGACGCGCTTCCAGAAGCTGCGCGGCCACGAATGTTACTACGTTTGCGCCGATGACACCCATGGCAGCCCGGTCATGCTGCGCGCCGAGGCCGAGGGCATCACCCCGGAGAAGCTGATCGAGCGCGTGCGCGAGGAACACCTGACCGATTTCACCGGTTTTCACATTGCCTTTGATAATTACCACTCGACCCACTCGCCCGAAAATCACGCCCTGGCGACCGGCATGTATGAGGCCCTGGTGGCAAATGACAAGATCACCACCCGGACCATCGAGCAGTTCTACGACCCGGACAAGGAAATGTTCCTCTCCGACCGCTTTATCAAGGGCGAGTGCCCGAGGTGTCATGCCCAGGACCAGTATGGCGATGCCTGTGAGGCCTGTGGCGCAACCTACTCACCGACCGAACTGATTAACCCGTTCTCCGCCCTCTCCGGCGCCAGGCCCGTGCTCAGGCAGTCTGAACATTTCTTCTTCAAGCTCGGCGACTGCGAGGCCTTCCTGCGTGAGTGGATGGCCGGTGACCGGCTACCCGCCGAATCGCGCAACAAGCTCGAGGAATGGTTCGAGGCCGGCCTCAGGGACTGGGATATCTCCCGTGACGCCCCGTATTTCGGCTTCGAGATCCCGGGGGCGCCGGGCAAGTATTTCTATGTCTGGCTCGATGCGCCGGTAGGTTATATGGCCAGCTTCAAACAGCTCTGCGAACGTGAAGGGCTGGACTTCGACAGCTTCTGGGCACCGGACAGCCAGGCCGAGCTGTATCACTTCATCGGCAAGGACATCCTCAATTTCCACGCCCTGTTCTGGCCGGCAACCCTGCACTATGCGGGCTACCGCACCCCGACGCGCCTGTGCGTGCATGGCTTTCTGACCGTGAACGGACAGAAGATGTCCAAATCACGCGGCACCTTTATTACCGCCAGCAGTTACCTCAAACACCTCGACCCGGAGTACCTGCGTTATTACTACGCCGCCAAGCTCAATGACCGCATCGAAGACATCGACCTCAATCTCGAAGACTTTATCGTCCGCGTCAACAGCAACCTGGTGGGCAAATACGTCAACATTGCCAGCCGCGCAGCCGGCTTTATCAGCAAGCGCTTCGACGGCAAGCTCGCTCCGGCCATCGATACCACCGGCAGCACGCTGCTCCGGAGCATGCAGGCGGAGGCCGAAGCCATCGCCGAGCGCTATGACAACCGCCAGTTCAGCGAGGCGATTCGTATCATCATGGGGCTGGCCGACGAGGCGAATGAATACATTGCCAAAAACGAACCGTGGAAAATGGTCAAGGACGAGGCCCTGTTACCCGAGGCGCACCAGATATGTACCACCGCGATCAACGCCTTCCGCCTGCTGACGCTGTATCTGAAACCGGTGCTGCCGGTCATGAGTGAACGCGTCGAGGCCTTCCTTAATATCGCTCCGATGACCTGGGCCGATGCCGGTACCGTCCTCACCGACCATGCCATTAATAAATATGAACACCTTGCGCAACGCATTGACCCCTCGCAGGTAGAGGCCATGATTGCAGACAACCGGCAAACGCTTGGCGACAAGAGCACCGAGTCATCACCGCTACGCCACGCCGAGCACCAGCAGCACGAATACCCGCCACTTGGCGAAACCATGACGATTGACGACTTTGCCCGGGTTGACCTGCGCGTGGCACGCATCGTCAAGGCCGAACACGTCGAGGGCGCCGACAAGCTGCTACAGCTGACGCTGGATATCGGCATCGAAACCCGTAATGTCTTTGCCGGTATTAAAGCCGCCTATGCTCCCGCAGACCTGGAAGGTAAACTGACCGTCATGGTCGCCAACCTCGCCCCGCGCAAGATGCGCTTCGGCGTCTCCGAGGGCATGGTGCTGGCCGCAGGCCCCGGCGGCAAGGACCTGTTCATCCTCGAGCCGCACGCAGGTGCGCAACCGGGTATGAAAATTAAATAAGGAAAGCCCAACGCAGAGGCGCAAAGACGCGGAGAACGCAAAGTTTTTATAAATAAAGTATTGCCCGTTGAAACTCATGTGTTAACTTGCTGTTACAAAACAAGTTACGATGTAACAAATTACTTTATAACCATTTTTGTAGTCTGTGTTTAGTCGTCAGCCTGAGAGGACAAATGAATATATTATTTTATATTCCCTCTGCGACCTTTGCGCCTCTGCGCCTCCGCGTTGGGCTTTTTATAGAACCAGTCTCAATGCCATAAACCTGCGACGGACCCTATGACAGAATATTTGCTCATCATCGTCAGCACCGTGCTCGTGAACAATTTTGTTCTCGTGCAGTTCCTCGGCCTGTGCCCGTTCATGAGTGTTTCGCGCAAGCTGGAAACGGCAATCGGCATGTCGATGGCGACCACTTTTGTGCTGACCCTGTCTTCTATCAGCAGTTACCTGGTGAATGAATACATCCTCTTTCCGCTGGGTCTCGAATACCTGCGGATTATCGCCTTTATCCTTGTCATCGCCGCGGTGGTGCAGTTCACCGAGATGGTTGTGCACAAGACCAGTCCCTTGCTTTACCAGGTGCTGGGGATTTTCCTGCCGTTGATTACCACCAACTGCGCCGTGCTGGGGGTTGCCCTGCTCAATGTGCAAAAGCAGCACAGTTTTCTGGAGTCCGCTATCTATGGCTTTGGTGCCGCGGTCGGTTTCTCCCTGGTGCTGGTATTGTTCGCCGCCATGCGCGAGCGCCTTGCCGCTGCCGATGTCCCGCGGCCCTTTCAGGGTGCAGCGATAGCACTGATTACCGCCGGCTTCATGTCGATGGCCTTTATGGGTTTCAGTGGCCTGGTGAAGGGTTAAGCGCAGCAGCATGCTCACTGCCATTCTGACATTACTCGTCATCGCTGCCGTATTCGGACTCGTGCTCGGTTATGCCGCGATCCGCTTCAAGGTCGAATCGGACCCGGTGGTTGACAAGATCGACGCCTTGCTGCCACAGACCCAGTGTGGCCAGTGCACCTATCCCGGTTGTCGTCCCTATGCCGAGGCCATCGCCAGGGGCGAGGCCGAGATCAACCAGTGCCCGCCCGGTGGCGAGGCAACCATCCAGGCGCTTGCCGACCTGCTCGGTCGTGACCCCCTGCCCCTGAACCCTGAACACGGCGAAGTCAAAAAGCAAAAAACCGTGGTCATCATCGACGAACAACTCTGCATCGGCTGTACGCTGTGCATCCAGGCCTGCCCGGTTGACGCCATCGTTGGCGCGGCGAAACAAATGCACACGGTGATCCCCGAGGAATGTACCGGCTGCGACCTGTGTATTCCGCCCTGCCCGGTGGATTGTATTTACGTGGTACCGGTTGAAGAGACCGTGGCTGAGTGGAAGTGGCCCGCCCCCGGGGAGGAGTCGACATGAGTGCAGGGCCAAGAAAACTGCATCGCTTCCACGGCGGCTTGCAGCTTGATGATCACAAGTCGATTTCCAATACCTTGCCGGTAAAAGCGGCGGGGATACCTGCGCAACTGATCCTGCCCCTGTCACAACATATCGGCGCCATGGCTGTCCCGAGTGTACGCACGGGGGAACGGGTCCTGAAAGGGCAACGTATCGCCAGCTGCGATGGTTATGTCAGTGCCCCGGTGCATGCGCCGACCTCGGGTACCGTCGTCGCCATTTCTGATCGCCCCATTCCCCACCCCTCCGGTCTGAGTGCGCCCTGCATCAGCATTGATACGGATGGCAAGGATGAGTGGATTGAACACCAGGGCCATGAAGACTATGCCAGCCTGGATGCCAGTGAGCTACGTAACCTGATCCGCGAGGCGGGTATTGTCGGCCTCGGCGGTGCCGGCTTCCCGACTTATATCAAACTCAATCCCGGTGCCCGGCAGATTAATACCCTGCTGCTGAATGGCGCCGAATGTGAACCCTATATCACCTGTGATGACATGCTCATGCGGGAACGTGCCGACGAGATCATCAGTGGCATGCGCATCATGCAACACGCACTCCAGGCCCGGGAGTGCGTCATCGGTGTCGAGGATAACAAGGTCGAGGCCTTTGCCGCGCTGCGTAACGCCATCGGTACAGCGCAAGACATAGAACTGGTACGGGTCCCGACACGCTACCCTGCCGGCGGCGAAAAACAGCTTATCTATACCCTGACCGGCAAGCAGGTACCCAGTCATGGCCTGCCGCTCGACATCGGTATGGTCTGTCACAATGTCGGTACCGCCGCCGCCGTATACAGGGCCATTGTGAAGGGTGAACCCCTGCTCTCCCGCATCGTCACCCTGACCGGTTCCGGCATTCCGCAGCCACGGAATCTTGAAGTCCTGCTCGGCACGCCGATCAAGGACCTGCTTGCCCAGGTACATGGCGATACCAACAAGTCAGGCAAGCTGATCATGGGCGGGCCGATGATGGGCTTTGAGATCCTGCATGCCGAGGCCCCGGTAATCAAAACCACCAACTGCCTGCTGGCCTGGCATCCGCGTGATGTTGAGGAACCACCCGCGGCCTTGCCCTGTATTCGCTGCGGCGAGTGTGCCGAGGTCTGCCCGGTCCTGCTCCTGCCCCAGCAGCTTTACTGGCATGCACAGGCCCGCGAATTTGATAATGTCCAGGACTACCACCTGTTTGACTGTATCGAGTGCGGTTGTTGCAGTTATGTCTGCCCGAGCCATATCCCGCTGGTGCAGTATTATCGCTTTGCCAAAACCGAGATCTGGCAACAGGAACGCGACAAGGAGAAATCGGATGCCGCGCGTCAGCGGCATGAAGTACGCCTCGAGCGGCTCGAGCGCGAGAAGCGCGAGAAGAAGGAACGACATGCCCGCAAGGCTGCCAGCCTGCAGAAAAAAGGTACCGACAGCGATACAGAGAAGGCCGATCCGAAAAAGGCCGCGATAATGGCTGCCCTCGAGCGAGTGCAGAAAAAGAAACAACAGGCACCGGTCGAGCCGCAAAATATCGAGCACCTGACCGAGGCCCAACAGCGGGAAATCGACGACATTAACGCGCGTCGCGCCAGCGCTCACAAACAGGACGAAGAGCCCTCATGACGACCAGCTCACCCCATCTCGGCACCAGCAACAGTGTCAGTCGCTTGATGCTGCACGTTGGTTATGCACTGCTACCCGGCATTGCCACCTATATCTGGTTGTTTGGTCCCGGGCTGCTGGTGCATATCCTGCTCGCCTGCGCCACGGCACTTGTTGCCGAGGCGGCGGCGCTGGCGCTACGTGGTCGACCGGTGATGCCGGCACTGATGGACAGCAGCGCCATCCTCACGGCCGTGTTACTGACCCTTGCCATTCCGCCGCTGGCGCCCTGGTGGCTCACGGTGCTCGGCGTCAGCTTCGCCATCCTGTTCGGCAAGCATCTGTATGGAGGTCTCGGCTATAACCCGTTTAACCCGGCCATGCTCGGCTACGCCATGCTGCTGATCAGTTTTCCGCTGGAAATGACACGCTGGCCAGCCCCGCTAAGCCTGCTTGAACAAGCGCCTTCTCTAAACGACAGCATCGCATTGATCTTTGCCAATGGTGTCTCCGTCGATGCCATCAGCGCCGCGACCCCGCTGGATGCCCTGAAGACCCAGATGGCCCTTGGCATGGACATACCAGGCACTATCGCCAGCAGCGAATACAGCCAGCTGTTTGGCCAGCTTGCCGGGGTCGGCTGGGAATCGATCAATCTCGCCTTTTTGCTCGGTGGCCTGTACCTGTTGTTCACCGGCCGCATCGCCTGGCAGATCCCGGTCGCCATATTGTCAAGCATCGTCCTGTTAGCGGCCGGCTTTCACTATCTGGACCCCCAACACTATGCCTCGCCCGAATTACACTTGTTCGGTGGCGCCACCATGCTGGGCGCGTTCTTCATCGCCACGGACCCGGTCAGCGCCAGTACGACGCCGCGGGGACGAATCTTTTATGGCATCGGTATCGGTGTGATCATCTATGCGATTCGTAATTGGGGGGGCTATCCCGATGGTGTTGCCTTTGCCGTGTTATTGATGAACATGGCCGTACCGATGATTGATTACTTTACCCGGACGCGCGTCTTTGGCGAGGGCAAATAACATGTCAGCCCGCAATGCCCTGATGAGACATATGCTGCGCACAGCGCTGTTGCTGGCTATCTTTGCCGTTCTTGGCACCAGCCTGGTGGCCCTCACTTTCAAAGCGACCGAACAACCTATTGCAGAAAGCCAACGTGCCGCACTGTTAAGAAAATTGCATGCGCTGGTACCTGACCATGTGCATGACAATGACATGTTCACCGATGTCATCAAGGTCAGGGACCCACGTCTGGGCAGTAACCAGCCCATGCGCGTTTTCCGCGCACGTTTGCAAGGTCAGCCGGTCGCGGTCGTAATCGAAGCCGTGGCACCGGAAGGCTATGGCGGTGACATTTCCCTGCTTATTGCGATCCGGCACGATGGCCAACTCCTTGGGGTTCGCGTCACCCAACATCGTGAAACACCGGGCCTCGGCGATGCCATTGACGAGGAACGCTCCGACTGGATACACAGCCTTGCCGGTCGCTCACTGCGGAATCCCTCTCCGAACGGCTGGCGGGTAAAACGTGATGGTGGTGAATTTGATCAATTCACCGGCGCCACGATCACGCCCCGCGCCGTGATCAAGGCCGTATACAGGGCCCTGCAATTTTACCGGGCACAGGGTGACACCCTCTATATAAAGGGAGAAGAACATGGCAAATGACAGCTACGGCAACCTGACACTTAACGGTCTGTGGAAGAACAACATTGGCCTCGTGCAACTACTTGGCCTGTGTCCGCTCCTCGCCGTATCCTCGACTGTAGTAAATGCGCTCGGACTCGGCCTGGCCACGACCCTGGTGTTACTCGCCTCGAATGCATCAGTGTCACTTATCCGCAACCTGGTTCGCCCCGAGATTCGTATTCCGGCCTTTATGATGATCATCGCCTCGTTCGTTACTGCCATCGACCTTGCCATGCAGGGCTGGTTGTTTGAATTGCATAAGATCCTCGGTATTTTCATCCCCCTGATTGTGACCAACTGTGCCATTCTTGGTCGCGCGGAGGCCTTTGCCTCACGCACCACGGTTGATCGCGCTGCCATAGACGGGTTTATGATGGGCATCGGCTTCACCATTGTCCTGTTACTGCTTGGCGGCATGCGCGAGATCCTCGGCCAGGGCACCCTGTTCAGCAACGCCCACCTCATGTTCGGCGAGGCTGCACGCGGCTGGACGATTACCCTGATCGGCGATTACCGCGGCTTCCTGCTTGCCATCCTGCCACCGGGAGCCTTTATCGGCCTCGGCCTGTTGATTGCTGTGAAGAACATTATTGATGAGAGACTAAGTCGCCCTGTTGCAAGCGTAAGTGTCGGAGAAGTCATAGAGCAAAATTGATGAATGCTGATTGATGATTGATGAATTGTTGAAGTCGCTATCCGCTCCTGACTATTTATATACCGATCAGCAATCATCATTCATAAATCATCAATGTAAATTTTATGAACAAAACTAAACGGACAGAAATCTTCACGCGCCTGCGTGCGCAGAACCCTAAACCCACCACGGAACTGAATTACCAGAGCCCGTTCGAGTTATTGATCGCTGTCATATTATCGGCCCAGGCCACCGATATCGGCGTCAACAAGGCCACTGACAAGCTCTACGCGGTAGCGAATACGCCGGAGGCCATCCTCGCCCTCGGTGAGAAAGACCTGAAGGAATACATCAAGACCATCGGCCTGTTTAACGGCAAGGCCGCGAATATCATCAAGACCTGCCAGCTCCTCATTGAGCAACATGGCAGCAAGGTTCCCCAGGATCGTGCCTCCCTCGAGGCCCTGCCCGGAGTCGGCCGTAAAACGGCCAATGTAATTTTAAACACCGCCTTTGGCCAGCCGACCATTGCCGTGGATACACACATCTTCCGGGTCAGTAATCGCACCGGTATCGCCCCGGGGAAAAACGTGGTCGAAGTCGAAATGAAATTACTCAAGTTCGTGCCGGAAGAATTCATGCACGATGCCCACCACTGGCTGATCCTGCTCGGCCGTTATGTTTGCAAGGCTCGCAAGCCCGACTGCCAGAACTGCATCATTAATGACCTCTGTGAATATAAAAAGAAATTGATGAATTCACTGCTGTCCCGTTAACATAAGCCTGACAAGCGGTAAGCTTCGGATAAATAAGGTAAACAGGTTGACTGATGCGCATGAACACATGAAATTTCATCCCCTTCTAACCGGTGTTATCCCTTCTCCCTCCGGGAGAAGGCCAGGATGAGGGAGTAAATAAAACAAGGTGTTATCGAATCTAAATCCCCTCACCCTACCCCACTCCCGAAGGGAGAGGGAATTAACGGGACAGCAGTGTGATGAATTATGATTAATGATCGTTATCTACATCCCTCATGAACTCAAGGCATGCTTATATACCTGCCCACTGAGCCTGAAGACAAAGATTTCATCCACCCGATACGAATACCGATGCTATGCAATGAGCACCATGTGCTGTACTGATTGGTAAAATCATCAATCATCAATCATAATTCATCAATTAACCCCATATCAGTCACCTGAACTCACCTATCACAGTCATGTTTTCTAACGACCGCAACCAGATGCGCCAGGTATTTCTCCAGGCATGGAGAAAAAGCCAGAACAATCAGCCTCTTGAGCCACTCGAAGAGCTGATTGTCGGCATTCTCAGCCAGCACCCGGAATACCAGTCGCTGCTGGAAGATACCGACAAGGCCCTCGATCGTGATTATTTGCCGGAATCCGGCGAGACCAACCCCTTTCTGCACATGGGTATGCATATCGCGATTCACGAACAACTCAGTACCGATCGGCCCACGGGCATTGCCGGACTGTTCCAGCAACTGGTGCTGCAGGCTGGCGACCCGCATATGGCCGAGCACCAGGTCATGGACTGTCTCGGTGAAATGCTCTGGCGCGCCCAGCGTGATAACTGTATGCCGGATGAGCAGGGCTATCTCGACTGCCTGCGCAAGCTGCTCAAAAAATAACCATACTGGACACGTTCACTCTCAACGTCCTGGCTTCGTTGAACTTCCCCTCCAGCCCAGGGTCATATTTTTATCGCTTATGGACAGCGACTGCCCTTGCAGAGTGGTGACTACAGGAAAATGTAGTGCTGACAAGGATAAAACGGCCGGCCTGTGACCAGACTATGTAAAGGTCATGTTCTTGCTACGACACGACGTACTTGCGTGGTACGGTTCACAACATTGGAAACTTGTTCTTGTCAGCATTGCCGGCTTGGGATAATAATCAATTGGTCAGCCTGCTGTTAATATGGAACTCTGATCGACAAGGGCTGTCACAGTTATCACGTGATTACCGGCGCAGCCGGCAAGTGGTAATTGTTACCAGCATAATCACAAAAACTTAATTTCAATTTTAATCAGGAGATAACACACCATGTCCAGGAAAACAGTAACACCTCTCGCTGCCGCTATCGGTACCGCTTTCGCCCTGTCAATCGCTGCCGCCCCGGTTTCTGCCGAAGTTAACCCTTTTGGCATGACCGATCTGTCTGCCGGTTACCAGCAGGTAGCTGAAGGCAAGTGTGGTGAAGGCAAGTGCGGCGCACAGAAAAAGGCTGAAAAGAAAGGCACCGAAGGCAAGTGCGGTGAAGGCAAGTGTGGCGGCACCAAGGAAATGGAAAAAAACATGGAAGGAAAATGTGGCGGCGCCAAGGCCGAGAAAGAAGGCAAATGCGGTGAAGGCAAATGTGGCGCACAGAATAAAGCCGAGAAGAAAGGCACCGAAGGCAAGTGCGGCGGCCAGTAAGCCGTTAGCTGAAGAGTATTACCAAGGACTATGAACATGAGCCAGTTTCCTGTTCATGGTGCCGGTCTCGGTTACCGGCGGGCCCTGATGGGTCCGCTGGCCGGGCAAAACCCCGCACAAGTGAATTTCTATGAAGTCGCCCCCGAGAACTGGATTGGTCTGGGGGGCAAAATGGGCCGCAAGTTTCGCGCCTTTACCGAACAACATGATTTCGTCTGCCATGGCCTGTCACTCTCGATAGGCAGCCCGGCCCCCCTTGATGAGGCCTTTGTCAGACGCGTCAAACAATTCATGCGCGAGCATGATATCAAGCTGTATAGCGAACACCTGAGCTATTGCAGTGATGAAGGGCATCTCTATGACCTGATGCCCATCCCCTTTACCGAGCAGGCCGTCAGCTACGTTGCTGAGCGCATTATGCGCGTTCAGGATATCCTCGGCGAGCGCATTGCCATGGAAAATGTCTCCTACTATGCCGCCCCCGGCCAGCAGATGGAGGAAATCGACTTTGTGAACGCCGTGCTGGAAGAGGCCGACTGTCTACTGCACCTCGATGTAAATAATATCTATGTCAACAGTATCAACCATGGCTATAACGCCGAAGAGTTTCTCTATGCCATGCCGGTTGAGCGTTGCGCCTATATCCATATTGCCGGCCACTATAACGAGGCCGAGGACCTGATCATCGATACTCACGGTGCCGATGTCATCGACCCGGTCTGGGACCTGCTCGACAAAACCTATGAACGCTTTGGTGTAATTCCGACCCTGCTGGAAAGAGACTTTAATATTCCGCCTCTGGAAGAACTGCTTGGGGAGGTAGATACCATTGTCGCCTACCAGAAAAAATGGAGCCGGCAGGACAATGCGCTCGCCCGTAATGCCTGATCAAGCTGACTTCAAGTCCATACAGTATGCGCTTACCGCGCATATTCGCGACCCGGAAAACCATCCCGCACCCGCAGGCATTGAAGACCGGCGTATCAATATCTATCGCAACCTGTTCTATAACAATATCGAGGGTTTTGTCAGCAGTGGCTTTCCGATACTGCGCAGCCTGTACAGCGATGATGACTGGCATGCCATGATCCGCAGCTTCTTTATCAGGCATCAGTGCCATACCCCCTACTTCCTCGAAATCGCACAGGAGTTCATCGATTACCTGCAAAGCGAGCACGAGATGCGTGACTGTGATTTCCCCTTCATGCTTGAGCTGGCCCATTATGAATGGGTGGAACTGGCCATCGAAATCGACGAGGCCGAAAACAATATGACAGGCATCAAGACAGAAGGTGACCTGCTCGATGGCCACCCGGTACTCTCAACACTGGCCTGGCCGCTGAGTTACCAGTACGAGGTGCATAAAATAGCGCCCGGGTATTTACCTGATAGCCCCGCTGCACAGGGCTGTCATCTTATTGTTTACCGGGATCTTGATGACGAAGTGCACTTTATGGCGATCAACGCCGTGACCGCCCGCCTGCTGTTCTTGCTCAAAGAGGATGCCGACATGACCGGGCAAACTGCACTTGAACAGATAGCCACTGAACTACAACATCCGTCCGCCGAAGCCGTCATCAACGGTGGCCTGCAGACATTAACAGAACTGAGAACGCGCAACATTATTCTCGGCACACGCGCTACCTGAATAAAAACCAATTCACAACAACGAAAGGAGGCAAGCCAATGGCTTTTTTATGCCGCTTACAACGATTACTTGACCGAACTCGCGCCTTTGATTTTCTTGGTCCACTGGCACTGAGACTCTACCTGGCACCGATATTCTGGATGGCCGGCAAGAGCAAGTTCGATGATTTTGAAAATACCGCCGCCTGGTTTGGTAATCCCGACTGGGGTCTCGGCCTGCCGGCACCGGAACTCATGGCCTTCCTGGCCATGTCAACAGAGATGCTGGGTGCCATTGCCCTGCTGATCGGGCTTGGCGTACGCTGGTTCTCCATCCCCCTGATGATCACCATGCTGGTCGCCATTTTTAGCGTCCACTGGGTCAATGGCTGGCAGGCTATTGCCGATGCCAAGTTCTGCCTGTTCAACTGCACTGATGCCGTAGCCGCCGGCGAACGTCTCTCTGTTGCCAAAGACATCCTCCGCGAACACGGTAATTACGAGTGGTTGACCGAACAGGGCAGTATTACTATCCTCAATAATGGCGTCGAATTCGCTGCCACTTACTTCATTATGTTGCTGGTATTGTTTTTCATTGGTGCCGGCAAGTATGTGAGTGTGGATTACTGGCTAGGAAAAAAATTGTAGTCACTAAGTCACTGCTGTCCCGTTAATTCCCTCTCCCTTCGGGAGAGGGTTAGGGTGAGGGGATTTAGATTCGATAACACCTTGT
>NZ_JAVVES010000042.1:0-25734 GCF_032250955.1 Sulfuriflexus sp.
CTCCAATTTCCAGAAAACTATCTCTATTGCTCCAAATTCGCTATATTTTTACCCACTAATTTTTCCGAAGAGCCAAAAAACCGATACTGCGATAAATTCCGGAAGGCCGTGAGGCCAGGCATGAAGAAATTCTGCAGCGGGCTTGATATATATTGGATTCGGTCCCGGGGTCGCGGCCTTTGAACATGAAGACTTTAAGGTGATGCTTGCCATCCCTTGGGGCCGGGCGTGTCTTCGCAAATAAAACAATAAGACTACGTCATAACGGTTCACCTGGTCACTGGCGGGCATTGCTCAGGGTCGCAATAATGGCGCAGCATTCCTGGCCGGAGACATTTTCCTTGCAGGCCTTGATCAGCCTGGCCAGTTCCCGCTGCATGGCGATCAGATCGTCAATGCGTTGCTGGATGACGGCCTGTTTGTGTTCCGCGATCACACGTGCATCAAAGCAGTCCTGGTCGTTCAGGGACAACAGGTCCGCGATTTCAGCGAGGCTGAAGCCGAGTTCCTGTGCCCGCTTGATAAAGCGGATGCGCTCCACGGTCGGCGCGGGGTAACGACGGTAGCCCTGTGGCGGTTTTACCGGTTCATCGATAAGGCCGATGCGCTGATAGTAGCGAATGGTTTCGACATTGACCTCCGCGGTCTTGGCGAGGTGACCGATGGTGAGGCCAGCTGTCTTGTCGGTGCTTGATGTGTCAGTTGTCTTCATACGGGATACCATTCCGACGCGTTAATAAGGCTACCACCCTATACCGTAATCCGTATTTTGTGAAACCTGTTTATGCACATCAGCCCGCGCAGCAGGAAAGCTGTTTAACATCCCTGGTGAAGGTCTGGGCGCAGAGCTTGAGGCCCTCTACCATGGTTAGATAGGGGAATAGCTGGTCGGCCAGGTCGGTAACGGTCATCCGGTTGCGGATGGCCATCGCCGCCGTCTGGATGATCTCGCCGCCCTCGTGCGCCAGCACCTGGCAACCGAGGATGCGGCCCGAGGCCTTGTCGGCCACCAGCTTGATGAAGCCGCGGGTGTCCAGGTTGGCCATCGCGCGGGGCACGTTTTCCAGGTCGAGCCGGCGGCTGTCGGCCTTGATGCCCTGCGCTTCCGCCTGTGCCTCGGTCAGCCCCACTGTCGCCACCTGCGGGGCGGTGAAGACCACCGCCGGCATGGCGGACAGATCGAGAGCGACATCCTCGCCGCTCATGTTGCGTGCCGCCCGTGTGCCGGCCGCCGCCGCGACGTAGACGAACTGCGGCTGGTCGGTGCAGTCGCCGGCGGCATAGATGTGTTCAATGTTGGTACGCATGTGATCATCGACGACGATGTTGCCGGCCGGGGTGGTCGCAACGCCGGCGTTCTCCAGCGCAAGCCGATCCGCGTTGGAACGGCGGCCGGTGGCGACCAGCAGTTGATCACTGCGGATCTCGCCCCGCTCGGTGTGGATCACGAAGCCGTTGCCGTCATGATGCACGCTCTCGGGTACGGTGTGCAGCTCGATCGTCATGCCTTCTCCTTCCAATGCAGCTTTCAGCCCCGCGCCCAGGTCGGGGTCCTCTTTTGACAGCAGGGTACTGCGCGCCAGCAAGGTGACTTGCGCGCCCAGACGGCGGAAGGCCTGGGCCAGCTCCAGCGCGATCACCGAGCCGCCGAGCACAATCAGGTGTTGTGGCACGGCCTCGGCCATCAAGGCCTCGGTCGAGGTCCAGTAAGGTGTGTCGGCCAGGCCGACGATGGCGGGGATCGCCGGCCGCGCGCCGACCGCCAGCAGGATGCGGTCTGGCCGCAGTACCTGCTCGCTGCCATCGGGTTCGCTGACGATCAGGGTGGCGGCATCCTGAAAACGGGCCATGCCGCGCAGCAGATTGATCGCCGGGTTGGTCGCCAGAATGCTTTCGTACTTGGCGACACGCAATTGCTCGACCAGCTGTTGTTGCTGGTGCACCATGGCACGGCGGTCGATGACCGGCGTGTTGCGTGGCATGCCGTCGAAGGCGTGATGGCCCTGTTGATGGGCGATATGCGCGCCACGAATCATCACCTTGGAAGGCACGCAGCCGATGTTGACGCAGGTGCCGCCGATGACCTCATTAGCTTCGATGAGGGTGACCCGCGCGCCTTGCTCCGCGGCCTTGATGGCGGCCGCGAAAGCGCCGGAGCCGGTACCGACGATAGCAATGTTTAGAATATTCAGATTCATGTTCGCCGCATCTACACTTCACAGCCCGCCGGTCTACAATACCGGTGCGCCGGCGACACCAGGTCCTGGATGGCGACGGCCAGCATCAGCGTCAGCCCGCCGTACAGGGTCCAGGTACTCCAGCCGTACTGAAACCAGGGATAGAGGCTGAGCAGCACGATCACCGGACCGACCATGCCGGCCAGGCTGCGGTGCCACTGGCGATGACTCAGCCAGCCCAGGGCATTGGCCCCCAGCGCGATCCAGGCGAACAGCGGCAGCAGGGTGTTGACGAACAACCCTTCCCACTGCGCCAGGAACCCCAGGCCGAGGGCCGCGCCGATGCTGGCCAGGGCCGGGAAGCACATGGCACAGCCCATGGTGGAGACGATGGCACCCAGCGCGCCCGACTTGTCGCCGATACGCGCTAACAGGTGGATGAAACCGTTCATTGGGCGCTCCTGATTCAGTTAGTACAGGCTCGAGTATAAGCACCGTACCTAAGTACGGAGTCAAGCAGCCTGGAGAATAATTTCACTTGTCACGAAGAATGACGGGATCAGGATTTGACATGGAGTCAGCTCCAGGCTGTAGGGTGTTTATCGAAGCGGCTCTGCGGTCTCATTTGCAAGGTTTCATGAGCACACGAGACGGTATACAGGGGATTCCGTGGGGAGAGGGAGTTTATGGGACAGCTGTGCCAAAGCCAAAGGCGGTTTTTTTTTTCAAAAAACCGGAACCTGGAGTCGGCTCAAGGTTGTCAAACTTGATGTGAGTGACATTTTGGAGGTTGTCTGACATGACCGGAGGTAACAGGATGGGGTTTTATGGACTGGGCGCGGCCCTGCTGGTATTGCTGATCAGCAGGCCGATTTTTGCGCATGACCCGATATTCGGACTCGGCCCACACGTCCTGTTCAAGAACGGTTTTGAAGTCGCTGCCGAAGTGGGATCTGAAAAAGCCGGTAGCGAAAAAGAACAGGCTCTGGCGCTGGAGGTGACCTATGGACTGACCGGCGACTGGGCTTTGGGCGTGGACCTGCCCTATGCATTCAAGGAAGAAGCTAGTGAGAGTAGTAGTGGCAAAGGTGATGTCGCGGTATTTACCAAATACCGGTTTTGGCGAAAAGATTCGTTGGGGTTACAGGAATCAGCCGCCGTATTGCTGAAGGTGATCACCGACACGGCGGACACTAACAAGACACCGGCGCTGGATAAAGGCGCGACCGATACCATCCTGGGACTCACCTACGGTTATGAAGGTCGCAAGTGGTACCGCTGGGCCAGTGCCCGTTATCGCTTTAACGGTACCAATGATGCCGGCGTGAATCGCGGCGATAAAATTCTGATTGATTTCGTCGGCGGTATCCGTCCGACGCCAACAGGCTATCTGGAACCCGACACAGTCTGGCTATTGGAACTCAATGGCGAATACGGTGAACGCGCTGAATTGAACGGTGTCGAACTTTCCAACACCGGCGGCACCGAGTGGTTTTTGTCACCGGGTATTTTCTGGACCAGGCGTAATTTTGCCATCAAGGCTGGGGTACAGATCCCGATTTATCATAATCTTAATGGAAATCAGGAAGAATCGGATTATCGCGCAAAAGTCGCTTTTGAATGGCATTTGTAAGTCATTCGGTTTTTATAAATTAATCAAGTCAGGAGTCATTGAGATGAAAAAACAAATTCTGTTTGGTCTGTTCGGTCTTTTGCTATTGCAATCCGCCTTCGCCGCCGGCACCCATTATGAAATGCGGGTTGACGGCCTGGCCTGTCCCTTCTGCGCCTATGGCATTGAAAAGAATCTGAAGGCCATTGAGGGCACGGCAAATATCAACGTCGACCTCGACAAGGGCCTGGTGAGTGTGGATATCGGTGAAGGTAAAGCCTTGACGGAAGAACAGATGAAGAAACTGTTTGACGATTCCGGCTTCACTTATCGGAGCATGATCAAAAAACCACTGGAATGATTGAGCGGCAGAGATTATGCAGTCAACCGTACCAATGCCATGACCGGTGATTATTGTGCTTATGATTCAGAGCAGAAGTTTCTATAGAGGCAAGGTGTAGAGGGTTTTACAGTGGATATCAATGGCGTGCTGTTTGTAAGGGCAAGCAGGTCATTAACACTGACTGAGTTACAGGTCAGAAAGATACAGCTGAAGAACGGCCTTGATTACAAAGGCATGACGGAGACAACACGATGACTAATGAAACATCGAATCTTAAACAAAGTGGCGTGACATTTTTCACCCTGTTTACCACCACCGGCACACTGGTGTGTTGTGCCTTGCCGATCATATTTGTCACCCTGGGGCTGGGGGCCACTGTGGCCGCGATGACCAGCACCTTTCCGTTTTTGATTACCCTGAGTCAGCACAAGATCTGGGTGTTCGCCTTTTCCGGCATCATGTTGGCGATTTCCGGCTGGCTCATGTTCCGACCCGGACGTACCTGCCCGACTGATAAAGAACTGGGGCGTGCTTGCAGTACGGCGCATAAATGGAACAAACGTATCTACTGGAGTTCGGTGGTGATATGGAGCATCGGTTTTTTTGCTGCCTATTTGTTGTTGCCCATAAGAATCTGGCTGGAGATTTAATCTCAATGCTGGAGGTAGAGAAGATGGAAAAGAAAAAGACAACAACCAGACTGAAACCTTCAGCATATATCGTTTTGCTTGGAGTAGCCGCAGGTGGGTTACTCGCTCACCCATCGGTGTCCGCGGCACCGATCACGTTCAATACCGCCCTGCCTGTGGCGGAAGGGGAATTTCTCATCCGCGAACAGATGATCGTTAATCAATCGGATGATGATCCGAGTGGCGTCAATCGGGACCGTACTGAAACCGCTGCTGTGACGGCATTGGGATACGGTATTAGTCGCAAATGGGCCGTGTTTGGTGTCTTGCCCTATCGTGATATTAACCTGGATCTGGATTCAGGTGGCCAGCGTGTTAATCGTAGTAAGCGTGGTTTTGGTGATCTTACCGTTTTTACACGCTATACCGCCTACCAGAAAGATCAACCGGGCCGGACATTTCGTGTTGCCCCGTTTATCGGCGTCAAGGCGCCCACAGGTGAAGACAATGCCAGTGACAGTCTCGGCACCCTGCCGCCGCCAGCACAGGTGGCTTCGGGATCGTGGGATTATTTCGGCGGCGTGGTGTTGACATGGCAAACCTTGAAATATCAGGCCGACGCGCAAATCAGTTACCACATTAATAATGAGGCAAACGGTTTTGAAGCCGGTAATATCGCTCGCCTTGACGGGTCATATCAACATCGCTTGTGGCGTAGCGACTCAAAAGGTATTCCGGATTACCTGTATGGCGTTATTGAAGTTAATCTTATCCACCAGGATAAAAACCGGATCAGCGGTAATAATGATCCCAACTCCAATGGAACACGTCTGTTTTTAAGCCCAGGTATTCAATACGTGACCAGGCGCTGGATTGCGGAAGCTGCTGTGCAGATCCCTGTTAGCCAGGAGTTGAACGGAACAGCGCTTGAAAATGATTATATTGCTCGAGCGGGATTCCGTTTCAACTTTTGATTGTCATGAGGTAGGCCAGTATGAGCATTAAAGTCGAAGTATTTTCATCTCCCGGCTGCGGCAAGTGCGGCCAGGCCAAAGAAGTTCTGCGCAAGCTCGCCGAGGAGATCGGCGGCGGCCGCATCGATTGGCGGGAAGTCAATGTACTGGAAGAGCTGGACTACGCGGTGAACCTCGGTGTGCTATCCACACCCGCCATTGCGATCAATGGTGCTCTCACCTTTACCGGTCTGCCTTCGGTGCGCAAGCTGCGCAGTGAGCTCGACCGGCGGCTTGCTGTGGAAGCAGGGGTGAAGGGTGCATGACTACGGTATTTCTCGCAAGTGCGGCGTTATTGGGACTGCTTGCCTTCTTTGAACCCTGCACCATCGCCACTCACACGCTGTTTTCGGCACGCGCCCATCAGCAGCCGCGTGCTGGTTGCTGTCAGGGATTATCGGCGATGTGGCTGGCACGATGTGTCTTGTTGGCCGTCTTGCTGGTAGCGGCGGTCGCGTTCACTCCGCCACCGGCGTGGGGGACCTGGCTGCCCAGCATCATCCTGGCGGTGATGGGCGCCGTCTATATCGTTTCCCGTTTCACCTATATCCCGGTACCGCACCTGGAATTCTTCAAGCTGCTGCCTGGCGGTCGGTCGCTACCGTTTGCCATACAGCTGGGGCTGACCCTGCCAGCCTGCACGATCCCGTTGTTTCTGGTCGTGATCGGCCTGGCAGTCAGCGTGGACTCCATCAGCTTCGCGGTCCTGGCCGGGCTGCTGTTCGCCACGCTGTTCACCGCGCCGATGGTGATCACCGCCTTCAACGGCGTGCATGCGGACGGACGCGAGTTCCTCAATCGCGTCGCCAGGGGCAGTCCATACCTGACGGCGGTATTGTTGTTCGGTGCCGCGCTCTACCTGTTGATCCCCGCGCTTGATGTCAGTACCGACACCCTCAAGACGGCCCTGCAGCAGGCGAGCTGGGCGGGGGTCGGCCTGGGCTTTCTGGCCGGGTTCGTGTTCAGCTTTAACCCGGTGTCCTTCGCCTCCATTCCGGTGGTGCTGGCCTATGTCACCAAGGCCCACGAGGAACGTCGCGCCATCCTCATGGGCGGGGCCTTCGTCGCCGGCTTGATCGTCACCCATGTGGCACTCGGCGTCGCGGCGGCCCTGGGTGGAGAATGGGTAAAGGCTGTCATGGGGCGGGAATGGGGGCTCGTCCTCGGTCCTGTGCTCATCGTACTGGGTCTGATGTGGTCCGGATGGCTCAAACTACGCCTGCCCTGGATGTCCATACGCGCGAAGAAGGTCACGGGCGTGTGGGGCGCCTTTTTGCTCGGTATCCCGTTCTCGGTTGCCGTCTGCCCCTTCTGTACGCCGGCACTGTTGGTGACCCTCACCGCCAGCGTTGCCATCGGCTCGGTGCCGTTCGGGTTCGGGTTATTGCTAGCCTTTGCGCTTGGGCGCAGTATACCTATTATATTAGGCGCCTGGAGTATGGGCTGGCTGGAGTCTCTGGGCATGCTGTCGCACCACCAGAAAGCTCTTGAGATCATTGCCGGCGTGACATTGATTCTGACAGGGTTGTATCTGCTCAATGAGTACTTCTTCATCATCAAGTACTAATCGCTCCTCGCAAGAGCAGCGCGACAATAAGGATCGTGACCGGTCTCGCTACCGCATCGGTGACGTGACCCGACTTACCGGGCTTTCCGCCGATACGTTGCGCTACTACGAAAAAATAGATTTACTGCGGCCGGTAAGTCGCCTGGCATCCGGTGTTCGCGTTTATGATGAAGGTGACCTGTCACGTCTGCGATTCATTCAGCGCGCCAAGGCGATGAATTTCTCGCTGGATGAGATCGCGCGACTCCTGGAGATGCGGGAAGACCCGCTACACGCGCGTGACGATGTGCGCGAGTTGGCGCACCGGAAGCTGGAAGCGGTGGAAAGCCACCTGGAAGAACTCGCCACGCTGCGCAAGGAACTGACGCTGCTCATCAATCTTTGTCGCGGCGCAGAGGCAGGGTGCCCGATCATCGAAGATCTGGATAGCAGGCCCAGGCGCAAGAAACCCAAACGGGGTTAAGAGCGGTTTTATTGGCACAGAGTAGACCTCGCTGACTCGTTAGCAACCGAGGCCGGTATTCAATCGTCCTGGCATTCTGGCGGATGCCGGAGTCCTGTACGTTAATATGGATACTGTTATGCAACTCACTCGGAGCACGGCCTTTCAGGCAGCGCCGAAGTCACGCAGTCAATGTATGACAAGACGGAAGATGTGTACAGAAAAATGCTTTTATAACATATGCTTGCGCGGTATACCAAGGTTTGATACATTGTAAAATACGTTTAAACAGAGGGCAGGTTTCTTCCATTCGATTTTATGCCCAGCGCCGACCATGACTTTGAAAGACATCGGGTCTTAACTCCCCCTGAAGCTTCGTTGTAACCCCGGGGCGGCGCAGGCGGCTTGACCGGTATTTACCCGCTTCGGCGTTGAATCCGCATCATAATCCAGGGTCTCAAGTCTCTAATCGGCATTATCCCGTTTCCCTCCGGGATAACAGGTGCCTTTGCTGTAGTAGCCGGGCAGCTTGGGCGACTGGCTGGTTGTTCCTTCAGAAGGCCAGGATGAGGGAGTAAATAAAACAATGTGTTATGGAATCAAAATCCCCTCATCCTAACCCTTTCCCGAAGGGAGAGGGAATTAACGGGACAGCAGTGTCGAGTGGGTAATTAGATTGATGGGTGTCATCCCGAAGATGCAGGACAATGGTTGAATGATGAAAACTGATGAGCAATACATGCGGCACGCGCTGCAACTGGCGCACCGCGCGGAACAGGAAGGCGAGGTACCGGTGGGGGCTGTGCTGGTGAAGGGGAATGAAATCATTGCGCAGGGCTGGAACCGTCCCATCTCCGGGCATGACCCGACCGCGCATGCCGAGATTCAGGCCTTGCGCGAGGCCGGGCAACGGCTCGGTAATTACCGTCTGGTTGAAACCACGCTCTACGTGACGCTCGAGCCCTGTATTATGTGCATCGGCGCGATTCTGCACGCACGGGTGCAACGCCTCGTTTACGCTGCCAGTGACCCGCGCGCAGGCGCCATTCACAGTGTTTACACGATTCCAGATGACGGCAAACTGAACCATACCATCGAGATAGCCGGCGGCATTCTTGCCGAGGAATGTTCAGGTTTGCTGACAAATTTTTTTCGAGCTCGACGTTAACAGAGAGGATGTCATGCGCAGTGTTGTAAAGGTCTTTTTATTGCCGGTGTTGCTGGTATTTGCGGCGAATGTTTATGCCGCCGGTTATGCCCCGTCAGGGGTGAAGATGGAACTCAAACAGGTTTCCAGGCATGCCTGGTATGTGCAGGGCGAGGCCGGTATCGCTACCGACAATGAAGGCTTTATTTCCAATGCCGGCGTGGTGATCACCGATGCCGGTGTGGTGGTCTTTGATGCGCTTGGCAGCCCCTCGCTGGCGCAGCAGCTGTTACAGGAAATCCGCAAGCTTACCGACAAGCCCATCAAGCGCGTGATTGTCAGTCATTACCATGCCGATCACATTTACGGCCTGCAGGTATTCAAGGACGCAGGCGCTGAGATCCATGCCCCCGGGGGCGCCAGCGAATACTTGTCTTCGCCGGCCGCCAGCGAACGCCTGGAAGAACGTCAGTTTTCCCTGTCGCCCTGGGTGAATGAACAAACCCGTCTTGTCGCACCGGACCATTATCTCGACAAGGGTTTTTCCTTTACGCTGGGCGGGGTAAAGATGACCGTGTCTGTCGTTGGCGCGGCACACTCTGATGGTGACCTGACCCTGTATGTTGAGAATGACCGCGTGCTGTTTTCCGGTGACATCATCTTTGAAGGCCGCGTCGCATTTCTTGGTGATGCCGATACGCGCCACTGGCTGAATACCCTGCAGAAGATGGAAACAGCCGGACTGGCGGTACTGGTGCCCGGACATGGTCCAGTTGCGTCCGAACCGAACCAGTCGATTACCCAGACCCGCCGTTACCTGTCATTCCTGCGTGAGACCATGCAGGCTGCAGTCAAGGAATTACAGAGCTTTGACGAGGTTTATGCGACCACGGACTGGGCGGAGTTTGAAGGACTGCCGGCCTTCAAGGAGGCCAACCGCCGCAACGCCTACCAGGTATTTTTGTCAATCGAACGTGAGGCCTTGTCCGGCATGAATTAAAGCGCTGGCGGCAAGGTGTTTTCCAGGATGTTATTCTGCAGGCGCGGGTAGGGGATAACGTTTTTATCCTGCTCGGTAAACCAGGTGAGGATGTCGTAATAACTGCGAATGTTCTCGACGTAGTGCACGGGTTCACGGCCACGGGCATAGCCGTACCTGGTTTTCTGGTACCACTTGCGGCGACTTAGTAGTGGCAGGCTGTCTTTCACATCTGTCCAGACATCGGGATTGCGACCCCGTATCTCGGTAATGACACGGGCATCTTCGAGATGCCCCAGGCCCACGTTGTAGGCCGCCAGGGCAAACCAGGTCCGATCCGGCTCCTTGATTTGCACGGGGACCCGCCGGATGAGATCGGCCAGGTATTTTGCTCCACCGGCGATACTCTGCGCCGGGTCAAGGCGGTTATCCACCTCAAGGTATTCTGCCGTCGGCAGGGTCAGCATCATAATGCCGCGCACCCCGGTGGGTGATCGTGCGCCGGGATCCCAATGGGATTCCTGGTAACCAATCGCGGCAAGCAGACGCCAGTCCAGTTCATGCTGGCTGGCAGCCGCTTCAAACAGGGACTGGTATTCGGGCAGGCGTTTGTGAATGTGTTTGATATAGGTGCGGGTGCCGACGTAGTTAAACTTTTTAATGTGGCCATAGTAGCGAGCAATCAGGATATCCAGTTGGCCGCTGTCTTTCATGCGCTTTATGAAATCGCTGGCTGCATTATAAAGGGAGTCATCAACCGACTTCGGGAATGCCCAGGCCACGGGCTGCGCCTCACTGATATCGAAGGCCACCTTGAGTTCCGGATAAAAGCGTCGGTTAAGGGCGACCTCGTTGGAGTCGGCGACACTGAAATCGATAACCTGTTCCCAGACCAGGTTCAATAACTCGTCACTGTCTGACTCGGCATTTTCTACCCATTGCAATCCGGGGTAGGCTGCCTGCAGGTCCTCGAGTTGCTCGACATGACTGCTATTGGCAACGACCTCCAGGTGCTTACCTTGCACGTCACTGAGGTTCCGTGGGCGCTTGTTACCCATCCGATAGACAAGCTGCTGGGTGATCTGCTGGTAGGGTGGGGCGAAGCGTACCCAGTGCTGGCGGGATTCCGTTACCGTTAGCCCGGCCGCAGCAAAGTGGACCTCGCCACGGCTGACCATGGAGATAATATCAGCGAGGTTGGAGGGTGTAATCAGTTTAAGCTCAACGCCCAGCTCCCTGGCAAAGCGACTGGCGAGATCATATTCGAGCCCGCTTTTTCCATCGGCCGCTTCGTAATAGGTTGTGGCACTGTTACGCGTTGCAACATAGAGCACGCCATCCTGCTTGATTCGTTCCAGCAGGTTGACAGGCTCACTGCAGGCAGCGAGAAATTGAGACAGGGCCAGAATCACCACGTATCGTAATAGGTTGTTGGGGCGTCGACTATTCATAATCCAGCTGACCGGGAAAGTGGCGGTATTTTAGCAAGTTTGTATATAAAAAGCGGTTAAAAGCGTCTGCCCGGTATATACGATGAATCTTTGTGTATAGGATAACTATATGGCCTGAATGGTATTTTTAAATCGCTGGAACCCCCGTGGGTTTTGGCCAACAGGACCTGAAATAGGGTAGAATCCCGTCCAGCATACAATTATGGAGAGGTGCCAGAGCTGGCCGAATGGGCTTGACTCGAAATCAAGTGAGCCCTTGCGGGCTCCGAGGGTTCGAATCCCTCCCTCTCCGCCAATAACAAAACGGGAGCCAATTGGCGTCCGTTTTACTTTAGGGAGGGGTTCGGGCCCGAGGAATATAAAAGGCCAGTTCGACGAGCGACGAAGTCGCGAAGAACGCTGCAAAGCAGCGGCCCGAAGGGCGAGGGCGCTAGCCCGAGTAATCCCTCCCTCTCCGCTATATATGGTATAGTTCACGGCGCTCATAATGACCAGGAAAAACCACGCGCAGGTAACCAAGAGAATATCCATGTCACCGCTCCATCCGCAGGCGCTTACGCCACCATAGCCTATAGACTCCTCACTGGCTTATCGCAGCGTTATCCGTAATCGTACATGTATCAGGCGTCTGTCGTGTTGTCAGGCTATAGCTGACAGCATCGCGCTGAAGAAAATTGTTCTGGAACAGTAATGAATCTTTATCTGAAAACTAACTGGTTTGGCAATATCCGCGGTGATGTCCTCGCCGGCATCGTGGTCGCGCTGGCGCTGATCCCCGAGGCGATCGCCTTTTCCATCATTGCCGGGGTTGACCCGAAGGTGGGGCTGTATGCCTCCTTCTGTATCGCAGTCGTCATCGCCTTTGTGGGCGGGCGGCCGGGGATGATATCTGCTGCCACCGGCGCCATGGCCCTGCTCATGGTGCTCCTGGTGAAGGAGCACGGCCTGGAGTACCTGCTGGCAGCCACCTTGCTCACCGGTATCCTGCAGATTGTCGCCGGCTATATCCGCCTGGGCTCGTTGATGCGCTTTGTCTCGCGCTCGGTGGTGAATGGTGGTGTTCCTCGATGAGTGGGTGGGGTAGATCCCCATGGCGGCACTGGTGGCGATCATGATCATGGTATCCATCGGCACCTTCAGCTGGGAGTCGCTGCGGGATCTGAAGAAGCACCCGAAAAGCTCCAGCACGGTAATGATTGCTACCGTGGTAGTGGTGGTGGCGACCCACAACCTGGCCTATGGCGTGTTCGTCGGCGTGCTGCTCGGTGCGTTGTTCTTCGCCAACAAGGTCGGTCAGTACAAGTATGTGGTCTCGACCGCCAGCAGTGATGGTCGGACCCGTACCTACCAGGTGGTCGGGCAGGTATTTTTCGCCTCGGCGGACAAGTTCATCGAGTTCTTTGACTTCAAGGAAGCACTCGACAAGGTGGTGATCGATCTGTGCCAGGCGCACTTCTGGGACATCACGGCCGTGGCAGCGCTCGACAAGGTCGTACTCAAATTCCGCCGCGAGGGCACCGAGGTGGAGATCATTGGCCTCAATGAGGCCAGTACGACCATTGTCGATAAATTTGCGGTGCATGATAAACCCGATGCAGTAGACAAGTTGATGGGCCACTGAGCGAGGAACTGACTATGACGAATGTAATTGCCTGTATTGATGGCACCGATGTCTCAACCGCGGTCAGTGACTATGCCGCCTGGGCCAGCCAGCGACTGGACGCATCACTGGTGTTGTTGCATGTGCTGGAGAAGTCGGACTACCCCATTCAGTCCGATCTGAGTGGCAATATCGGCCTCGACAGCCGCGAGGACCTTCTGCAGGAACTCGCAGAACTGGACGCAAAGCGTGGCAAGCTCGCGCTTGAACAGGGCCGCGTGATGCTGGAGACGGCCCGGCAACGCGCGATTGCCGACGGTGTTGCCGAGCCCATTGTGCACCAGCGCCACGGCAGTCTGCTGGACTCCCTGGTCGCCATCGAACCGGACACCCGCCTGCTGGTAATGGGCAAGCATGATGAACACCTTGGCGAGCATGTCGGCAGCCGACTGGAGACCGTGGTGCGCACTCTGCAACGGCCGATCCTGGCCTGTCCGGCCGGTTTCACACCGCCGCAACGCGTGATGATCGCCTTTGACGGCAGTGCCACCACGCACAAGGCGGTCGACATGGTTGCCGGCAGTCCGTTGTTTCGCGGTCTGCCCTGTCATGTGGTGATGGTCGGTGCTGACAATAAAGAAAACCGTGGCCAGCTTGAATGGGCCCGGCATACCCTGGAGACTGCCGGTTTCGAGGTGACGACCGTGTTGCAAGAGGGTGATGTGGAAGGTGTGCTGTGTGGCTATCGCCGCGAACAGGATATCGACATGCTCATTATGGGCGCCTACGGCCACTCCGTCATCCGCCGTTTCCTGGTCGGCAGCACCACGACCAGCGTGATTCGAAATGCCCTAATCCCGGTACTGCTCTTGCGTTAGTGCAGCCACATGCGCTGTTTTTACCAGGAGGAACCCCGGGCTGTGACCATGGGGTTATAACATACTGCGGCTATTGTGCAGCGCGACGTTGTCAGTCAGTTTAACCGGTGCTCCATGCCCGCGGGCGTTTCATGCCGGCGACCTTGCATGCTTGCTGCATGTAGCCATAGGGGAATAGTGTATACAGGCGCTGTCTTGCCTCCTCACCATAACCGAGTTCATCGGCGATGAATTTGATCACAAAACGGGCATCAGCCGCGATCTGGTGTTCAGTAAAATAGTCGCGCATAAACTGCATGACCTTTTTATGTTCATCAGTGAGTTCGATGTCTGCCTGGCGGGCCAGGGCTTCGGCAACTTCGACATTCCACTCTTCCGGGTCGACAAGGTAACCCTGGTCGTCAGTATCAATTGTCTGGCCGTTAACATTAATCGACATAATCAATCCTCTCTGTCTGGATGAAGAGACTGCAAAAAATCATTTACCTGACTGCTTGAATGTATTTCCCCGGACCCGGTCAAAAAATATTCTCATCAGATCAGTGTGCGTGAGAATACCGGTGACCCGGCGTTTATCATCACAAACGATGATGCGGTTTATGCGGTGCTTTTTCATCGCATCTATTGCATCATGAATAGATTGCTCCGCGCTGACGGTAACAACGTTCGTTACCATTAAATCTGCAATGCGATTCTCCGGTTTCGGGAATTCGAGATTATGTACAAACAGGGCTTCAAGTGTATGCCACAGGTTATGTGTGGGGTGATGGCCGGGTACTCCCAGCACGCGGAGGAAATCAGCATCGGTAACAATGCCGATTAAACGTTCCTCTCCATCCACGACAGGCGCGCCACTGATGCGCTGGATGACAAATAAATGTGCAACTTCAGCCAGACTGGAATCGGCGCGTACCGTTATGACCGGGTGCGTCATGACGTCGGCGATGGAATGACCTTCCGCGGCACGTAAGCGGGCATATTTTTCAGCGCGCGCGTTTAATTCCACGAGGTCATCGACCATCACATCGATATAGGTATTCATCTCCCGAAGGGCATTAACAAAGTCCTCGGGTTGTAATTTATGTTCCGGATGTTTTGGCATAGTGAATAAGGCCCTGGTCGTTCAGGTTTGTGTGGCGATTTTGTCGGTGGCTTCGATACGTAACCATGCATCTTTATTCTGCAACACCGGGCAGCTGGCCCAGCGTGAAAACTCTTCGCGGGTTTGTGTATCAGTGTGATAAAGGCTTTTGCCGCCGACAACCTTATAGATGAGTTTGTCCCGCGTTGAGTTTGTCGGTGAGGCCATGTCAATGATCTGCCTGACTTGCCAGTCATCCTCGGCTTCATCATTAGTATAATATTGCCCGACTGTCAGTTGCATGGGATCGATACTGTCCGGGCGGGAATAACTTCTGGCCAGTGCGTAGATTTCCTTCAGGTCATGCCCGCTGATATCAATGACGCGATTCATGGAGGTCAATGCGGATTCAAGGGCAGTATCGCTTACCGGATCGGCGCGCTTGTCCGGGTGGCTGGCCGCCCGGTTTTTGTTTTTATACCAGTTAGCCAGCGAGGCCGGGTAACGACGCCATGGGAAGGCGAAGTTAAATACGACGGCAACCAGCAGCATGGCTACGGCACTGGCCATTATCGGCGTGAGCACATACTGATACCCGAGTGCGTGAATGCTTTCGCCACCGACCACGGCGCCCAGGGCTGTGGCGCCACCGGGTGGATGAATGCAGCGCAAATAGTGCATACCACCAATCGCCAGCGCGACAGCAGCCGAGGCCGCCAGCAGCGTGTCCGGTATCCACTGGACGCAGGCAACACCGATCACGGACGAGACGGCGTGCCCGCCGAGCACGGCCCATGGCTGGGACAAGGGGCCGTGCGGCACGGCAAACAGCAGCACGGCACTCGACCCCATAGAACCGGCTACCAGTACGACACCCGTTATGTCGACAAATTGACTGCTGACCGCGACCACGGCAAGCATACCGGCCATGCCCCCGGCAGTGGATACCCACTTTTCCAGGTGATCGGTTTTATTCCTTTCAAGGCCGAACAGGGTGGCTAGCTTCATTGTCCTTCTATTTTCCAGTGTTAATGTTTTCAGGGGTACTCACTATATAAGCCTTCCTTAATAAAAGACAAACGGAATATATTTGACTTTAATATCGGAAATGACGATATTAAATTATGGACATTGAGCAAATACGCACTTTTCTGGCGGTGGCGGCGAACGGCAGTTTTGTCGAAGCCGCCAACCGCCTGCACGTCACACAATCGACGGTGAGCGCCCGCATCCAGAACCTGGAGGCCTATCTGGGTACAAAATTGTTTGTGCGCAACCGGGGCGGGGCGAGCCTGACGACCACCGGGCAACGTTTTCTGCGCCATGCCAAATCTCTCATCCTGACCCTGGAGCAGGCCCGCCATGAGGTTGGTCTGCCGAGTCGCTTTCGGGCCACTATTACCGTGGGTGCCCGTATCGCCCTGTGGGAAGAGTTTCTGCCGCAATGGGTGGGACACATGCGGCAGACCGCGCCGGACGTATCTATCCGCAGTGATATCGGCTTTGAGGAAGACCTGATGCGCCGCCTTATCGAGGGCACGGTTGATATCGGCCTGATGTATACACCGCAACACAGCCCCGGGCTCCAGGTGGAGCACATCTTTGACGAGACCCTGGTCTTGTTGACCACCGATCCCGACAAGCCCTGGCCTGACCAGGATTATATCTATGTGGACTGGGGGCCGGCATTCTACGCGCAGCATAACAGCAGCTATCCGGATATGGAGCGCCCGGCGCAGGTGGTTAATATTGGCTGGTTGGGCATTCAGTTAATGATGAGCAACGGGGGTTCCTGCTTTATGCCGATTCGTATGGGCCGACCATTGCTTGACCAGGGTCTGTTGTTCCGGGTGCCGGCAAGCCCGGAGTTTACCTTGCCCGCCTATATGGTTTTTCATAGCGAACATGATTCGGCCGTCATTGATCAGGCCCTGGCCGGATTACGTCAATTCGCGGCGGCGGTGTAACTTAAATATCCCGCTGTATTTTCACGCCGCATCGCCTGGCACAGCTAAAGATATCCCGGTTGTTCCCGATACCCTTATTAATGATATAAGAACTTACCAGGTTGTAGAGGGTGCAAGTGGATGTACATCAGGGAAGCGCCTGCATCGTTTCGTGATCCGGGCTACAAAGAGGTCATCAAGCGCTTCGTTGAGGCGGCGGGCCAGCCTGTCGAGCGTCCCTGCGAGTCCTGTAGCCGACCGCAGGGCAGCGGCGAATACTGTTCGCGGCCTTGTGCGCATGCCGCTCAGGCATTGTCTTCAGAGCCGCAACGTTATCCCATTGAGCCTAATGTTTTGCCACTGGTCTTTTCTTTCGCGCGCCTGCATTACCTGCAACCATGCTGGTCATGTGAGGGGCATAATGATGGCAGGGGTCAATTATGGAAGTTACCCCAGGTCTGGTTTTATACCTGCTCATCCTGTTATGCCCACCTGGTCGGCAAGTTCCTGTGGGAGATGAAGACCTCGAAGCTGTTAAGTTACGAGTGGCGGGTCAATTTATGCGCCTTTGGCGATCCGGGTTGCGCCACCTATATTATTGAACCGGCCAGGTTGCCTGATGATGCCGAACTTCGAAAACTGCAACTGGACCTGGAGGTCATGGGTCGCTGTTGTGAGGCCGGGATAACGGCCGTGGCCTATCGATTATTGCTGGAATGAATGTTATAAAAAAGCCGCAGCCAATTCATCCTAAACCCGACAGGCTCCTAGGCGGGTTGTGGTGGCGTTGCCGTGCCGTGAACAGGTGTGACGGTATTCGGCAAGTGAGCCCATATCACTTCGGCCAGGGCCTCGAGGGCCTGGCGGCGCGGGTAGCTGTGGCGAAAGACGATAGAAACCCGGCGGCTGGCGCCGGCAAAATCGAGTTTGCGGGCGACGATGCCACTGCCGCTCGTCCACGAGCCGCCTATCGCGAGCGCCGGCACCAGCGTCGAACCAAACCCGGCACCGACCAGTTGCAACAGGGTTTCCAGACTGGCTGCACGCAGGTCAGCCATCTCTCCCTGGTCCTTGCGCGCCTTGAGGTTGCAGAGGTCCATCGTCTGTTGGGCAAGACAGTGGCCTTCTGACAACAGCAACAACTCCGTGTTATCCAGATCCTCACGGCTGATCTCATCCTGGTTATAGAACGGGTGCTCGCGTGGGTAGGCGAGCCAGAAGGGTTCATCAAACAAGGCAATGCTTTCCAGGTCGTGATCCTCCACGGGTGTGGCGAGCAGGGCCGCGTCGATCTCGTGGTGATGCAGTCGAGCGAGCAGGGTGTCGGTCATCTCTTCTGACAAGACCAGCCGCAACTGCGGGTGCTGTGTTTTTAACGGGCGGAGGATTAACGGCATCAGGTAAGGACTCAGGGTGGGAATCGCACCAATGCGCAAGGGACCGGCGAGAGGGTCCTGCTGCGCCCGGGCCAGCTGCTGAATGACATCCGCCTGCTCGATGATCAGACGGGCATGTTCCAGGATCGTATGGCCGACAGGGGTAATCTCAACGGAACGATTGCTGCGCTCGAAGATGGCCACGCCGAGTTCTTCTTCAAGTTTTTTGATTTGCCCGCTCAGGGTCGGTTGGCTGACAAAGCAGCGCGCCGCCGCCTTGCCAAAGTGCCGGGTTTCGGCGACGGCGATGATGTACTGGAGGTCGCGCAGGTTCATGGCCATGTCCACTCATCAGCAACGGTTAGTAATAGGCAAAATCAATGGTATCAGCAGAAAAGGACGATATCACTAATCAACGTGGCGGTTAGCCGGCCGTGCTGACAAGGGTTAACGGCCCTTGGGCAACTGGCCCGGATCGATGATCGGCGGTAACTGGATCCGCGGTGGAGGTGGCGCTACGGGTTTCGGCACGGGCTTGTCTGCCTCCGCCTGGGGTGCGTTCAGGCTTTGTAAGTCACGCAGGGCAGTGTTCAGATCATTACTCGCCTCGCTGGTGGATATCGGGGTGGTTTGTTGTTCTGTCTCCGGGCCGCTCTCCAGCATGGATGGGCGGTTGATTTCCCCCGGTGTACCATCGTCATCCTCGAACGGCAGCTCCTCCACGCTTTCGGGCAGGCTGTTCAGATCCCCGCCTTCACCTTCGGTCATCGCCTGCTCAGTGCGCTTGTTCATGACGATGATACTGATGCGGCGGTTCACGGCACTTTCCGGTTTTGCCTTGTCAAACAGGGTGGAGGAGGCAAGACCGATGACACGGCCAAGCTTGTCTTCTGCCAGCCCACCCTCGATGAGGGTGCGGCGCGCGGCATTGGCGCGGTCGGAAGAGAGTTCCCAGTTGCTGTAGTCTTCACGAGCGCTAAACGGTATCGCATCGGTATGCCCGCTGATACTGATGCGGTTCGGTACACTGTTAATAAAGCCGGCGATCTCATGCAGGATATTGACCATGTGCTCCTTGAGGCTGGCCTTGCCGCTGCCAAACATGGAGCGGTTTTCCTTGTCCAGGATCTGGATACGCAGGCCTTCCGGGGTGATATCGAGTTTCAGCTGATCCTTGAACGGTTCCAGGGCCTGGCTATCATTGATGGCCTTTTTCAGTTCCTGCATGAGGCTGTCGAGCTTCTGCTTCTCGATGCGTTCGGCATTCTCCTGGGCCTGTCGTTCATCGATACTGGTCTGGCTGGCGTCACCGGGGACTTCCTGCTGTTGCTGGTTTATCTTCTCGCCGTCGCCCTTGGTTATATTTTGTGAGCCACCGAGATCGATCATACTGGTGCTGGCGCCACCGGGGCCATTCATGCCGGGCGCGGGCACGGTCGCGACGCCTTCAGTGAGACTGACATTTTCAAAGAACTCGGAAACCCCGGCCAGCTTCTCCTGCGGTACGGAACCGAGCAACCACAGCAGCATGAAGAAGGCCATCATCGCGGTGGCGAAGTCAGCAAAGGCCACCTTCCATGAGCCACCATGATGACCATGGCCGCCCTTCTTGATGCGCTTGATGATGATCGGTTGTTTTTTATCTTCCATTGCCAGGCGGCCGGATTAAGCGGTCTTGTTGTCCTTGAGGAATGATTCGAGCTCGGAGAAACCGGGACGCTCTGTGCTAAACAGGCTCTTGCGGCCAAACTCGACAGCGATTTGCGGACTGTAGCCATTCAGGGTCGCCAACAGGCAAACCTTGATGCATTGCAGGTACTTGGCCTCGTCGGCCACCTGGTGTTCCAGTGCCGTGGCCGCCGGGCCAACAAAACCATAGGCGAGCAAAATACCCAGGAAGGTCCCGACCAGTGCGGCGGCCACGTGGGCACCGATAACATCCGGTGGTTGATCGAGTGAACCCATGGTGATCACAATCCCCAGCACCGCAGCCACAATACCGAAGCCGGGCAGGGCATCAGAGACCCGGGTAATGGCCTGCGCGGGTTGTTCGGCTTCATGGTGATGGGTCTCGAGTTCCACATCCATAAGGTTTTCCAGTTCAAACGGGTTCATGTTGCCGCCAACGATGATACGCAGGTAGTCACAAATAAAGTCCATGGCGTGGTGGTCTTTGAGGATCTGCGGATACTTGCCGAACAGGCTGCTGGCAGCGGGATCTTCAATGTGTTCTTCGACCGACATCATGCCTTCCTTGCGGGCCTTGGCAAAGATGTCATACATCAGGCCGAGCAACTGCAGGTAATCTTTTTTACCGTATCTTGAACCCTTGAGCAGGCCGAGCATGCCGCTAAAAGCGCCTTTGATGACCTTGCCGGGGTTTGAGATGACGAACGCGCCAAAGGCCGCGCCACAGATAATCAGTACCTCGTAGGGTTGCCAGAGGGTGGCGAGGTTACCGTGCGAAAGCACAAAACCGCCTGCAACACAGGCGAGTACGATAATCGCCCCAATAATAGCTAGCATGTGTACTCCTGAAGATGAATATTGTTCGGCTTCGCAGCTGCTATCGGCAGGCGGGGGGCTATCTTTAGTTTATTGAGTGAATCTTCTCTGCATGGCTGCAAAGCAGGTAAGCACGCTGGTAACGCTAAAGTTTGCAGCATATTGGCCGAGAAACCTATGTGTAACAGGAATTCCATAGAATGACTGATGGTTTATGATGACAGACAGCAGTAACCAGGCAAAAACGGATCCTCCCCGGGGCTTAATGGCGTGGGTCGACGCCCTGGCAGAGAAGCCATTCCCCTTGATGCAGCCAACTGTCAGTGCGATGCAGGCGATCGATGAGTCTGAGGGCAGTTCGATTGACCGACTTTGTGACAGCATGTTGCATGACCCCGGGGCGATCCTGAATATCTTGCGCAAGGTCGGTGGCATGCCGCGTGGCCGCCTTTCCTCTGATGTCACCTCGCTCGAGGGCGCGGCCATGTTGATCGGCTTCAGCTCGGTCAGGCAGATGGCCTCCAGTATGGAAGTCCTGGATAACGTCGATGCCTCGGAGCAGATCCGCGGCTATCTGCAAGTGACCAGCCGGGCCTTTCATGCCGCTTACCAGGCCTATGACTGGGCTCTGCGACGGGCCGATATGATGCCGAAAGAGGCCTTTGTTGCGGCCTTTATGCACGATATCGGCAAAATGGCGATGTGGTTGCATGGCGGCAAGGAGATGCAGCAGATCAAGGAGCTGCGCCTGCGCGAAAAGATGCCGTTTGATGAGGCCCAATATGTGGTGCTGGGATTCAGCCTCGAACAGCTGAGCCTGGAGCTGGCGAAGCGCTGGCGGCTCTCGGAAATGATTATTGATGTCCTCACCCCGGATATGGCCTGTAATCACCGTATCTATAGCGTGATGCTGGCCTGCCAGCTGGCCCGGCTGGCCGATGAGAACTGGTATTCCAGCGAAATGCAGGCATGCCTGGAGCATATCGCCACCTACCTGGGGCTCGATTACTCCGCTACCGTCCACCTGGTCCACCTGAATGCCGTCGATGCAGCGCGCGAAACCGCTTATTACGGCGCGATTCCGGCGGCGAACCTGTTGCCACTTATCCCGGTGCCTGAGGTGGAGGATGACGTGGCCGAGCCCAGGCATTTCTGCCTCACCCCGCAGCATGATGTTTATGAGCAGGTCGTCAGTGAGATCCAGGCTAACGGCGAGGCTATCAACCTGAATGAGTTGATGGGACTGGTAATGAAGGGCCTGCACGATGGTCTGGGCCTGAACCGGAGCGTGTTTGCCATGCTGAGTCAGGATCGCAGCAGTGTCAGGGCGCGTTACCTGTCCGGTACCGACAATGACCCCGAGTTCAGCCAGTTTGAACTGTTGCTGGAACCGACAAACCTGTTCACGCACCTGATGAAAAAGCAGCAAAGCGTCTGGATCAGCGACACAAACCGGGACAAGTTCTGGAAACTCATCCCGGATGCCTTCAAGGAACTGATCAAAACCGATGCCTTCTATGCCAGTTCAGTCTTCATTAACGACAAGCCGATAGGGCTGTTTTACTCGGATCGACACATCACCGACTGCCACCTGGACGAAGACAGCTACCAGCATTTCAAATCGCTGGTGCACCTCGCCGGTGCCACCCTGGAAAAACAGCGGGCGACACGGGAATAAAAGTCGAATCGGCAGATTAAATTTGAACCCGCCCCCTATCTGGTTTACTCTTCGCGCCTGATTTCCGGCGACTTAAGCGCTAAATCAGTAACGAGTCAATGACAATCAGGTTTCTGGAGAAGTGTCCGAGTGGTTGAAGGAGCACGCCTGGAAAGTGTGTATACGTTTATAGCGTATCGAGGGTTCGAATCCCTCCTTCTCCGCCAAACAAAAAAGCCGCCCCTTGTGGGCGGTTTTTTTGTTTGGTTTAGTAAAGGTTGGATTCGAACCCTCGATTTATTTAACCGGTTCGCACCTGGAATCCCTGCGGGCTTCATTTTATTTAGCCAGCCGCACAAGCCGGCCAATTTCTGGTACTATCTCGTGTCCAATGGTGGCCCGCATCGGTCCCCTCGCAACACTACGCTGTGAACCCGGCCAGGCCCGGAAGGGAGCAACCGCAGCAGCAGACGTGTGTGCCGGGGTGTGGCTGGTGCGGGTCACCACCCTAATTCCTTATATATGTACAGACTTGGCCATGGCCGGACAGAACCTTGTGGGCAGGGATGCCGAGGCTGGCTATCTGGGGTATGCTAGCGGCCTGAGCCCGGCGAGCCGGGCAGCCAAGTCAATATTGTCGGACGGATTGCATGAGCTACCAGGTGCTGGCGCGTAAATGGCGCCCCCGCAAATTCGAGGAAATGGTCGGTCAGCGCCACGTGCTGCGGGCACTCATTAATGCCCTTGACCGTGACCGCCTGCACCATGCCTACCTGTTCACCGGCACCCGTGGTGTCGGCAAGACCACCATCGCCCGTATCCTCGCCAAGTCACTGAATTGTGAACAGGGCGTCAGCGCCAACCCCTGCGGCGAGTGCTCGACCTGCCGCGAGGTCGATGAAGGCCGCTTTGTGGATCTGATCGAGGTCGATGCCGCCTCGCGCACCAAGGTCGATGAGACCCGCGAGTTACTGGATAACGTGCAATATGCGCCGACGCGCGGCCGTTACAAGGTGTACCTTATCGACGAAGTGCACATGTTCTCCAACCACAGCTTCAATGCCCTGTTGAAGACACTCGAAGAGCCACCACCGCACGTCAAGTTCCTGCTCGCGACCACTGACCCGCAAAAACTGCCGGTCACGATCCTGTCGCGCTGTCTGCAATTCAATCTGAAAAGCCTCGGTCAGGAGCCGATTCGCGAACACCTCGCGGACGTCATGGGTCGGGAAGATATCGCTTTTGAGCCCGCCGCCCTGCAACAACTGGCACGGGCCGCGCAGGGAAGTATGCGCGATGCCCTGAGCCTGCTTGATCAGGCGATTGCCTATGGTGGCGGGGAACTCAAGGATGAGGAAGTCTGCACCATGTTGGGCGTCATCGGGCAACATTATGTCGTGGAGCTGCTCGATGCCCTGGCCGCGGGCGATGCCAACGGACTGTTGGCAGGCATACAGCGGATGTCAGAACAGGCGGTGAATTATGAGGCGGTACTTGCCGACGTACTGAGCATGCTGCAACGTATGGCCATCGCCCAGGTGGTGCCGGAGGGTGTCGATGATACGATGGGTGACAAGGAGACCGTGTTACGTCTCGCCGGCCGGTTTAGTGCCGAAGACGTGCAGCTTTATTACCAGATTGGCCTGCTCGGACGCCGGGACCTGAGTCTGTCGCCCGACCTGCGTGGCGGCTTTGAAATGCTCATGTTACGGATGCTGGCCTTCCGGCCCGTCGCGGCAGATGAAACCGTACCCTCCAGACCGGCGGAAAAAAAAACACCTGAGCCCGTGGTAACAGTCGCCGTGGCCGCGCCGGTTGTACGGCGTGAACCCGCCTCAGAGGCGCCCCCGGCGATGGAAGCCGCGGCGGCAAAAGTGCCGGCGGAACCGGCAGCGGCGATACCTGCCGATAGCCATGACTGGGCCGGTATTGTCGAGTCTCTTGGCCTTGGCGGGTTTGAACTGCAGTTGGCGCTGAATTGTAGCCTGGCCAGCCGGGAGGCGAATGCTTTCAATCTGATCCTGAACAGTGAACATGCGCAACTGCACACCGACAAGTTCGAGTCACGCATACAAGAGGCGCTGCAGTCTGCATTTGGCAAGGATGCACGCCTTAAAATCGAGGTCGGCACCCAGGTGCTGGAAACCCCGGCACAACAGCAGGCACAGGCCAGGGAAGATCGTCAGCAGGAGGCCGAGGCGGCGATCGCCGGCGACAGTATCGTGCAGTCCCTGCAGGAACGGTTTGGCGCCAGCGTGCAAGCGGGCTCGGTGAAACCCATTAATTAAATATACTCAAGTTTGAAGAGGTGCAAGAGATGAAAGGCGGAATAGGCAACATGATGAAGCAGGCGCAGAAGATGCAGGAAAACATGCAGAAGGCGCAGGCGGAACTGGCTGAAATGGAAGTGACCGGCAAGGCCGGTGGCGGCATGGTCAGCGTGATTATGAACGGTCGTCATGATGTTAAGCGTGTCAGCATTGACGATGCCCTGCTTGAAGAAGACAAGGATATGCTCGAAGACCTTGTTGCCGCGGCCGTCAATGATGCCGTGCAACAGGTGGAAAAGACCTCGCAGGAAAAAATGGCCGGCATGATGGGGGGGATGCAGTTGCCTCCCGGTATGAAATTGCCATTTTAAACAGACCCTGTCGTGTCACATAGCCCGCTCATACAGCAACTCATCGAGGCATTGCGTTGCCTGCCCGGCGTCGGCCCGAAAAGTGCCCAGCGCATGGCCTACCATTTGCTGGAGCGTGACCGTGGGGGCGCCAGGCACCTGGCCGCCTCACTGGAACGGGCCGTAGAAGAAGTCGGGAATTGCCGCTCCTGCCGCACCTTTAGTGAAACCGAACTGTGCCGGCTGTGTAACGACGAGCGTCGTGACCGTAGTGTGCTCTGCCTGGTTGAAAGTCCCGCCGATGCGCATGCGATTGAACAGGTCGCCAGTTACAAGGGTTTGTATTTTGTCCTGATGGGCCACTTGTCACCACTGGACGGCATCGGCCCGGAAGATATCGGCCTGGATCAGCTTGCCGTGCGCCTGGACGAGGGCGAGGTACAGGAACTGATCATCGCGACCAACTCGACAGTAGAGGGCGAGGCCACTGCCCACTATATCGCCGACATGGCGCAGACCAGGAACATCGCGGCCAGCCGTATTGCGCATGGCGTGCCCCTCGGTGGCGAACTCGAATACGTCGACGGCCAGACCCTGTTTCATGCCTTCTCCGGTCGGCAACGAATATAAAACTTCACTGCTGTCCCGTTAACTTTCACAGCAAAACCATCTGATTGACATCGTGTTGATTATCGCGTGGTGGATCGCCTC
>NZ_JAVVES010000043.1:0-25680 GCF_032250955.1 Sulfuriflexus sp.
GAAATCGCCTTATATCACGCGCTTGGAGCGCTACCTGCCCCGAAAACTACCCATGAATTTTTCTGACGAGGCATATTAGTGAATAGAGGATGTCGGTTATCGCTAACAACAAGCGGCGTATTTGCCGCCTGGCAGAAATTGAAGATGGTGGCGCACGGGGTTTCGACGTTGCTGACGGCGAAACAGTCATTTCGCTGCTGATTGTCCGCCAGGGCAAGCAGGTCTATGCTTACTGCAACAGCTGCCCGCATACCGGCGTGAACCTGGAGTGGTTACCGGATCAGTTTCTCGACAGCGGTGCGCGATACATCCAGTGCGCCATGCATGGTGCACGGTTTCGTATTGACGACGGGTTATGTGTCAGTGGCCCGTGTACGGGAGATAGCTTGCAGCGGATAGCGGTTAATCTGCAGGGCGGCGAGATCGTTTGCACCCTGCCAATGCCGGTATTGTAATGCAGTCAACGAAGGGCAAGATATTTATGAAACGTTTATTGTTCCTGCTACTGGCACTGACATGCCTGGCACCGCGCGTCCATGCTGATGATACCAATGACCTGGTCGAGGATGCCGAGTTTGTCATCAAAACCCTGCTCGAAGATTCCAGGCAGAGTGCCTTCCGTTCCATGCTGGCAGAGGCATACGGCGTCATGATCATACCGTCCTATGTCAAGGCCGGCCTGGTGTGGGGTGGGGCTGGAGGCACTGGTGTCCTGCTTTCGCATGACCGGGAGAAAGGTGAATGGAGCGCACCGGTATTTTATAGCCTTGCCTCCGCCAGTGTCGGCTTGCAGATCGGTGTTTCGTCTTCAGAGGTCGTGATGGTGATCATGAACCAGCGCGGTCTCCGTGCCATGATGAAGAACAAGGTCAAACTCGGTGCCGATCTGAGTGTCGCGGCGGGTCCTGTGGGCATGCGCGGTGAAACGGCCACCTCGGGTAACCTCGTCGCGGATATTTATTCCTATGCCCGCAGCCGGGGCCTGTTTGCCGGGGTCTCCCTGGAAGGCGGCATCGTCCGTTTGAATAACACGCACAACAAAAAATACTATCTGGACGACTTCAATGCTGAACAGATCCTGTTGAAACACCAGGGCGCAGTAAAGTATGCACCGAGCCTGCGGGCGGTACTTGCCAGGGCGGGGAAAAGCGATTGATGATTTAGGAATGATGATTGATGAATTAAAAAGCATTCACCGCAAAGGCCGCGAGCTTACGCAAATTTTTTGTAAGTCGGGTTAGCTATCGGAGATAGCGTAAGCCGACGTGCCCATGTATGGCCAAGCATTGAACCTGATAAATAATGGATGAGTATCAACCGTTCATCAATCATCATTCCTAAATCATCAATCGCTTTCCTATCCCGCCATTTGCCGGGCGAGGCCGTCCAGCTCATCGCCGTGGCCAATGATTTCCTCTGCCGTCTGGCATGCCCGTTCAGCACTGATGCCGAGGTTTTCAAGCAGGGCCCCGGGTAATTCATCGCTGTCCGCATCGCCCATGTGGTAACGGTGCAGCAATCGGTTCGCCAACAGGATCAGCTGCGCATGGAGGTCATCGTGGTGGTGCACATTTCGCTGTTCGAGCAGGGCCCCGTCGAGGTAGTCCGGCATCGCCCAGAAGCGCATCAGCCAGCTACCGACGATAGCCGGGGTGGTCGCGAAACGTTGTTCAAAACCGTGCCAGTTGGATATTTCCGGCTGCAACTCCAGCTCCCTGTTGAGCTCTTTGTATTCGGTACTGAAAAGGTGCCCGAGCAGGGCGTAGCCGATGTTATGCAACAGCCCGGCGAGTTGTGCCGTGCCGGGTTCCGGTTGTCGGCTTACCGGCAGCTGTTTGCCGAGGGCCTCGCACAGACTGGCGCAAAAGACCGCATCGCGAAACAGCCGTTGCTGACCTGCAACGCCTTCTTTCGGACCCCTGAAGATCTCGGCAGTGCTCAGTCCGAGGGCGATATTGAGTGCCGACTCGAAGCCAAGTACGCGGGTAATGGCATCGTCAAGTGTCTTGAGGGTGCCACGGTAGGCATACAGGGCGGAGCCGGCAATATGCATGAGCTGGGTAGCAAGCAGGGGATCGACCTCGATGACACGGGCGAGATCCTGCACCCGGCTGTGAGGTCGGTTGCGGTGCTTGAGTAGTTCACGCGTCGTGGCCGGTATAGCGGGCAGGGAATTCATCGTGGTCAGTCGTTGCTGCAGGTAAACGGGCAGGCCTGCGGGGGCATCGTCCTGGTTTGCATGGCCAGCAGCCAGCGGGTGACTGAAGCTCAGACCATGCATGGCATTTTCCTGCAGACCGAAGAAGGTATCGGCATCCATCTTGATCAGCTTGTCGTTTGTCCCCACCGGGAAATAAATAATCTCCTGTTCGGCAAGGGCACTGTCGACAATGCACTCAAGAGGGGCAAAGGGGCTGAACGGTGGCAGTTGTTCGATGCCGGCATCAAGAAACAAGGTCTCATGACTGCCTGGATTGACTGGCTGGAGATGGCGCTGCAGCTGTTCATTGACTGTTTGCAGGTTGATGCAGTGCGAAGCGGGAAAGGTGACCAGCAAGAGGCCATCGTCGTCGCTTAACAACAGGCTGCGGGCAACGGATGCCGGATCAATCGCGGCGTTCACGGCCGCCTGCAAAAGTGAATCTGCAGGCGGGTGGCTGAGAATCTCACCGTCGAATTTTTCGGTGAGCAGGTACCTTCCGATGTTTTGCACGATTTGCATACATATTCCATTTAATCAAAGAGTTGTGTTGTTATAGCTGGAATCTTTGGTGTACACTGGTATCGGTCTTGGGTCAGGAAACTTTAACCCAAAAAAAACAATAAGAATATGTTTCAAGGGAGTGAGGCAATGGATGGGTAGTTGGTTATATGACTGAAAATGGTTTGAAAATGGCAAAACTGCTCGTGGTGGATGATGATGATTCATTCCGTTTGTTTCTTGAAGAACTACTTGGCCGTACCGGCTACGAAGTCCTGTCGGCAGCGGATGGCACGCACGCGATTGAGCTGGCCACCCGGGAGATACCTGATCTGATCATCCTCGATGTCATGATGCCGGATATGAGTGGCGGCATGACGGCACACCATCTCTCGGAAAACATCACCACCAAGGACATTCCTATCATTTTCCTGACGAGTATTATTTCCGAGGAACAGGAGATGATGGTGGATAACAAGGATGGCAGTTACCAGTTTCTTGCCAAACCGATCCGCGCCGAGCGCCTGCTTGAAGAAGTGGAAAAGGCCCTGCAGGGCGATCCCGAGTAGTTACTTGCCCGTAGTCTCAGGCCTGTTCGCGGCGAATGGCGCGATGGCCGATGTCCCGGCGACAATACATACCTTCCCACGTGATTGTATCGACCAGCCTGTAGGTGGACTGTTGCGCCTCGGCGACGCTGTTACCCAGGGCGCAGACACAGAGGACACGGCCGCCGTTGGTGACAACCTGGCCATCTCTGAGCAGGGTGCCGGCATGAAAGACTTTCTCACCGCTGGTTTCCTGTTGCGGCAGGCCATGGATGACATCCCCCTTCTTGTAGCTGTCCGGGTAACCGCCGGCGGCGAGGACGACGCCAACCGAGGCGCGCGGGTCCCATTCGGCCGTGACCGTATCGAGCTTGCCATCGAGTGCCGCCTCGACCAGCTCGATCAGGTCTGATTTCAGGCGCAGCATAATCGGCTGGGTCTCGGGGTCACCAAAGCGGCAGTTGTATTCGAGCACCTTGCTACTGCCGTCCTCGGCCACCATCAAGCCGGCGTACAGGAAGCCGGTGTAGGGCATGCCTTCAGCAGCCAGGCCCCGCACAGTCGGTTCGATGACCTCGCGCATGACCCGGGCCTCGATCTCAGGTGTCAGAACCGGGGCTGGCGAGTAGGCCCCCATGCCGCCCGTATTCGGGCCGGTATCGCCGTCATCGCGGGCCTTGTGATCCTGCGAGGTGGCCATCGGCAGGATGTGTTCGCCATCGACCATGACAATAAAGCTGGCCTCTTCACCGGCGAGAAAGTCCTCGATGACCACGCGGTGACCGGCGTCGCCGAAGGCATTGCCGGCGAGCATGTCATTGACGGCGGCAATGGCCTGTTGTTCGGTCTGGGCGACGATCACGCCCTTGCCGGCAGCCAGGCCGTCAGCCTTGACCACAATCGGCGCGCCCTGTGCCTTGATATAGGAGATAGCCGGTTCGACTTCGGTAAAGGTCTGGTAGGCGGCACTCGGAATATTGTGGCGGGCAAAGAAGTCCTTGCTGAAGCTTTTCGACCCTTCCAGTTGCGAGGGGGCCTTATGCGGGCCAAAGCAGCGCAGGCCGGCGGCCTCGAAGGCATCGACGACACCGATGACGAGCGGGGCCTCCGGGCCGATGATGGTCAGGGCAATGTCGTTGCTTTTGGCAAAGGCAATCAGCGCATCGATCGCCTCGACATCAATGGCGACATTCTCCACGCGCGGTTCCAGCGCGGTACCGGCATTGCCGGGGGCGACAAAGACCTTTTCGACCCTCGGTGACTGTGCCACCTTCCACGCCAGGGCGTGTTCACGACCCCCACCACCAACAATCAAAACCTTCATTGCAAGATACCTGTAATAATTCGTTTAACGTAGAGAGCGAAGACCACCGAGTAAGGATATTGATGAATGCGGATTGATGATTGATGAATGGAAATTACCAGTCGATCATCAATCATAAATCATCAATGTCTAAAGTGCCGCATGCCGGTGAAGACCATGGCGATGTCATGTTCGTCGGCGGCGGCAATGACTTCATCATCACGCATCGAGCCGCCAGGCTGAATCACGGCGCGCACGCCCACCGAGGCGGCCTGGTCGAGTCCGTCACGGAACGGGAAGAAGGCGTCCGAGGCCATGACCGAACCCTTCACATCAAGGCCTGCCTGCTCGGCCTTGATGGCGGCGATGCGTGCCGAGTTGACGCGGCTCATCTGGCCGGCACCGACACCGATGGTCATGTTGTTGCGGCCATAGACGATGGCGTTCGATTTCACGAACTTGGCGACCTTCCAGCTGAACAGCAGGTCGAGCATTTCCTGTTCGCCGGGCGCACGCTTGCTGACGACCTTCAGATCATCATAGAGGGCGAGATCGGCATCCTGTACCAGCAGGCCACCGTTGACGCGCTTGTAATCAAAACGTGCGGCCGCTTCGTTCGACCACTGGCCACATTCGAGCAAACGGACATTCTTCTTGCCGGCGACAATCTCGCTTGCCTCGGCGCTGACACTCGGGGCGATGATGACCTCGACAAACTGGCGCTCGACAATGGCCCTGGCGGTGTCGGCATCGAGTGGCTGATTAAAGGCAATGATGCCGCCGAAGGCGGATTCGGGGTCGGTGCTGTAGGCGCGGTCATAGGCCTCGAGCAGAGACTCGCCGAGGGCGACGCCACACGGGTTGGCATGCTTGACGATGACACAGGCCGGGCCGTCGCTGTATTGCTTGACACACTCGAGCGCGGCATCGGTATCACCGATGTTGTTATAGGAGAGTTCCTTACCCTGCAGTTGCCGGGCGGTACTGATGCTGGCCTCCTTGCCGCCGGCCTCGACATAGAAGGCGGCTGACTGGTGTGGGTTCTCGCCGTAACGCATGGCCTGCACCTTCTGGAATTGCAGGTTACAGGTGCGCGGAAAGCCGGGCTCGCCACTCTCGGTACGTTCGCCGAGGTAGTTGGCGATGGCGCCATCGTAGTGTGAGGTATGCTCAAAGACCTTTACGGCCAGGTCAAAACGCGTTGCCTCGCTGACGGCGCCGTTGCTGGCGGCCATCTCCTCGAGCACGCGGGCATAGTCATCGGCGTTGACGATGACGGTGACATCTTTGTGGTTCTTGGCCGCGGAGCGCAGCATGGTCGGACCACCAATGTCGATGTTCTCGATTGCCATCGGCAGGTCACAATCCGGGCGGGCAACGGTTGCCTGGAACGGGTACAGGTTGACGACCACCATGTCGATCGGCGGGATGTCATGTTCATTCATGACCGCATCATCAATGCCACGCCGCCCGAGCAGGCCACCGTGGACCTTCGGGTGCAGGGTCTTGACGCGGCCATCCATCATCTCCGGGAAGCCGGTGTAGTCGGAGACCTCGATGACGGCGATGCCGTTATCGGCGAGCAGCTTCGCGGTGCCACCGGTGGAGAGAATTTCAACGCCCGAATCGCTCAGGGATTGGGCAAATTCAACAATGCCGGTTTTGTCAGAGACACTGATCAGGGCACGACGGATAGCAGACATGGAAGACCTCGGAAGCAAAGAATGTAAAAGCGGTGAGTATTAATCGAAATTGTACTGTTTCATTTTCTTGCGCAGGGTACCGCGGTTGAGGCCGAGGATCACCGCGGCGCGGCTCTGGTTGCTGCGCGTGTAATCGAGTACGGCGCGCAACAGTGGCTCTTCCATTTCCTGCAGGACCAGTTGATAAAGATCATCCGGTTCATGACCGTCGAGGTGGCGGAAATATTCCTCAAGGGCGGTGGCAATACATTCGCGTAACGGGCGGTGGCTCTTCTCGGCACTGACCTGAAAGGCGGTCTCGGGCACGGCGGCTTCGGCAGTAGAGTTCATGCGGCAAGTTCCTGTTTGTCGATGAGCCTGGCAAAGAACTCATTGACCATGTTGAGTTGATCATCAACCGTTTCGACACGGTTAACAGCCTGGCGGAACGCGGCACCATGACTCTGGCCCTTGCTGTACCAGGAGATGTGCTTGCGCGCCATGCGTACGCCGGTGTATTCACCGTAGAAGGCGTACAGGTTACCCAGGTGTTCCAGCAGGATATCGCGAACCTCGACGAGGCCGGGTTCGGCCAGCAGGGTGCCGGTAGTCAGGTAGTGATCGATCTCGCGAAAGATCCACGGCCGGCCCTGGGCGGCACGACCGATCATAACGGCGTCGGCGCCGGTATAGTCGAACACATGTTTGGCCTTTTCAGGCGTGCTGATGTCGCCGTTGGCGATCACCGGAATGGCGATGCGGCTTTTGACCTCGGCGATGGTGTCATACTCGGCGTCGCCCTTGTAGGCATCGGCGCGGGTACGGCCATGAATGGCCAGCGCCTGGATCCCGGCCTGTTCGGCGAGGCGGGCGATATTGACCGCATTGCGGTTGTCGCGGTCCCAGCCGGTGCGGATCTTCAGGGTCACCGGGATATCCACGGCGTCCACCACCGCGGCGAGGATCTCCGCCACCAGGCTCTCATTCTGCAGCAAGGCCGAGCCAGCCATGACATTACAGACCTTCTTTGCCGGGCAACCCATGTTGATATCGATGATCTGGGCGCCGTTATCGGCATTGTGCCGCGCGGCCTCGGCCATCATGGCGGGTTCGGCACCGGCGATCTGGACTGACTTCGGATCGGTTTCGCCATCATGGTTGGCGCGGCGGCGGGTCTTTTCGCTGCCCCAGAGCAGGGAGTTCGAGGTCACCATTTCGGAGACGGCCATACCGGCACCGAGCCGCTTGCACAACTGCCGGAACGGGCGATCGGTGACGCCGGCCATCGGGGCGACGACGAGTCGATTACTGATGTGGTAAGGCCCGATCTGCATGTTGTTGGGTTGCCGTCCGAAATCAAATTTTTTATTTAAGGAGTATCCCCTGGAGGGAACGGCCGATCATACCTGCTTCGCCCCGGCAGGCAAAGTGTCAAAATACCAAAGCCTGCGTTATTAGGATCTTATCGCAGCTCGAAGTCGAAACTGACCGCCTGGCTGCCGGGATCGACGAGTTCCAGCGACAGGTTGATGTCGGTATTGACGGGCATACCGGCGCTGATTTTTACATCATCCGGCAGGTATTCTGCGGGCAGAAAGTCGCGACCGAGCAGCGCACGGCCCTCGAGGTCCTTGAATTGCAGACGCAGAACGGGATAGGCCTGCCGGAAACCGGCCCGGTTTTGCATACTGGCCTTGACCAGCAGGGCGTTGCTTTGCCCCGGATGACTGCGGACTTCGCTGCGGGTGAGGACGATCTTGTCGAGCTCGCGTCGCTGGGCGATGGCACAGTCAAAGACGGCGCAGAAATCGTTCATCAGCAGGTACAGCTCCGGTTGCCGGGCAAGGGTGTCACGCAGGGCATAGGTGCCCTGCAGGAGAAAGATCACCAGCAGGGCGATAATCACCAGGCTATAGAGGCTGGTATGCCGGGGGCGTTCAATCTCCGCTGAGGCGGCCAGTTCCGGGTAAAGCCGCCGGGCATCAAAGCGCTCGACAAGTAACGGAATGGCATCATCCGGGTCAGGCATGTCTGCCCATTCACGGGATGATGGCGGCGCTTCTTCCGGATCTGGTGAGCTGTCGATATCCCCTGCGGCAGGTTGTGTTGCATCGGCGTCGGCAGGGTCGACACGGTAATATTCTTCATTGGCCGCGTAGTTACCCAACCATGCTGTCCCGGTTCCTGGCGAGGAGCGGGTTACCAGAGCCGCTATGGAGTTGACCTCCTGGCCGGCTTCTATCGCAGGGTTCGCCTCAACCTCGGATGATGCGGGTTCCGGGGGGGCGGGCTCCCGGGTCGCCGTATCAAAGATGTCGAAGGAGGATATGTCGAGTTCTGTCGGTTCGATCTCTGCATAGAATGCCGCCGGGACATCGAGTTCGTCGATCTCCAGTTCGACGGCGAATAGGTCCTCGCCAGCCTCGAACTCGGGGATGCTGATGTCTTCTTCTATCGGGGGTGGCGTATCGAGTGAGTGTTCACTAGCAACAAATACCTGTCGACACTCGCCGCAGCGTACGCGGCCGCCGGCCAGCGCGAGTTGCTCTTCGCTGACACGGAATGCAGTGCGGCATTGTGGGCATCGGGTTTGCATTACGTCTCGACGATAGCACTAATGAGCGAGCCTGCCATAGTGATCAATGCCCAATTATAATCTTCTGGTTCCGCTCAGCCGGATCCAGTCTCCTTCGGTGACCGGTTCGTCCATGTCACAGTAAACGGCATAGGCCGCGCGTACCGCTGCCGCCTGCGCCTGCAGGATGCCAGAGAGGGCAATCAGGCCACCCGGGCGCAGCGCTGCGCACAGGCGTGGCGCCAGTTCAACAAGTGGGCCGGCGAGGATGTTGGCCAGTACAACGTCAAAACGTTCGTCAGCCTTGAGGGTATCAGGCAGGCCGGTGACGATCAGCTCACTGACGCCGTTGCGTTCGGCATTGTTGCGCGTGGCGAGCAGGGCCTGCGGGTCAATGTCGATGGCGGTAACCCGTTTTGCGCCTAGCTTGGCCGCGGCGATAGCGAGGATGCCGGAACCACAGCCGTAATCGAGCACGGTCTTGTCCTGCATGGCCTGGGCATCCAGCCAGGCCATGCACAGGGCCGTGGTCGGGTGGGTGCCGGTGCCGAAGGCCAGGCCCGGGTCGAGCAGGATGTTCACGGCATCCGCTTGCGGCGGTTCGCACCAGCTCGGCACGATCCAGATCCGCTCACCGAAGCGCATCGGCCGGTAGTCGTCCATCCAGACGCGCGACCAGTCCTTGTCCTCGAGAGGCTCAAGACGCTGTGTGGCGAGAATGGCTCCAGGTAATTGTTTCGCGAGTTGCCGGCGCAGGGCCGCGGTATCGATGTCGGCCTCGAACAGGCCGGTGGCCTCGAGTTCGGCCCACATGGGAGTCTCACCCGGGCCGGGTTCAAACAGCGGCTGGTCCTCGGCATCGACGAGCGTCACCGCCTGGGCACCGGCCGCCTCAAGCGCCGCGGTCACTGCCTCGGCGTGCTCATTATCGGTGCGAAGTGTAAATTTAAGCCAGGGCATATTTATAATTGATGATTTATGAATGATGATTGATGAACGGGGTAAGCAAACTGCATGACATCAAGCACCAGTGTCTTTACTATGCCGCTAGCAAAAATGTGATGAGTAAGAATTCGGATTGATGATGGCATATCGATAATTGAAAAGTAGCTGATATCACCACGTTAGTGCGATGTTTGTGAAATCATCAATCATCAATCATCATTCATAAATCATCAATCCTATAGTCCTAGCTTTTTCTCGAGGAAGTGAATATTCGTGCCGCCTGCCTGGAAGGCGCTGTCGGCGAGAATCTCGAGTTGCAGTGGCGCATTGGTCTTGATGCCGTCGACGACCAGTTCGCTCAGGGCACCACGCATGCGGGCGATGGCGATCTCGCGGGTGTCACCATGGGTGATGATCTTGGCGATCATCGAGTCGTAATTCGGTGGCACGCGGTAGCCGTTATAAATATGCGAATCAACGCGCACGCCAGGCCCGCCCGGGGCATGGTAGTTGTTGATCGTGCCTGGTGAGGGCATGAAGGTTTTCGGGTCTTCGGCATTGATACGGCACTCGATGGCATGCCCGCGCAGCACAATGTCTTCCTGCTTGTAAGACAGTGGCTCACCGGCGGCGATGCGGATTTGTTCTTTGACAATATCCACACCGGTGATCATTTCCGTGACCGGGTGTTCGACCTGCACACGCGTGTTCATTTCAATAAAGTAGAACTCACCATTCTCGAACAGAAACTCGAAGGTGCCGGCACCGAGGTAACCGGTCTTGCGGCAGGCCTCGGCACAACGTTCGCCGATGAACTTGCGCTGTTCCGGGGTAATGCCCGGGCCGGGGGCTTCTTCGACAACCTTCTGGTGACGACGTTGCATGGAGCAGTCACGCTCCCCGAGGTGAATGGCGTTGCCATGGGAGTCGGACAGGATCTGAATCTCGATGTGGCGCGGGTCACCGAGGAATTTTTCCATGTAGACGATATCATTGTTAAACGCGCTACGGGCCTCGCTGCGGGTCAGGGAGATCGCATTCAATAACGCGGCCTCGCTGTGGACGACGCGCATGCCGCGACCACCACCGCCACCGGCGGCCTTGATAATCACCGGATAGCCGATCTTGCGGGCAACCTCGAGGACATTGCTATCGTCCTCGGTGATCGGGCCATCGGAGCCAGGCACACAGGGGATACCGGCGGCCTTCATGGTCTCGATGGCAGAGATCTTGTCACCCATGGTGCGGATCGAGTGTGCCTTCGGGCCGATGAAGGTAAAGCCGCTTTGTTCAACACGTTCGGCAAAGTCGGCGTTCTCGGCAAGGAAACCATAACCCGGATGAATGGCCATGGCATCGGTTACCTCGGCGGCACTGATGATCGCCGGCACATTCAGGTAGCTGTCGGTTGATGGCGGCGGGCCGATACAGACGGCCTCATCGGCAAGACGGACGTGTTTCAGGTCGCGGTCGGCGGAGGAATACACGGCGACGGTTTTAATGCCCATTTCACGGCAGGCGCGCAGGATACGCAGGGCGATCTCCCCGCGGTTGGCGATAACGATTTTTTCAAACATAGGATTCGGGTCACTCTTGCTGGCGGCAACGGTTACAGATAGAAGAAAGCCGCCAAGTTTTACTCAATGATGAACAGTGGCTCGTCGTATTCGACAGGCTGGCCGTTCTCGGCGACAACGGCCTTGATGACGCCGGCCTTGTCGGCCTCGATCTGGTTCAGGATCTTCATCGCCTCAATGATGCACAGGGTGTCGCCGACATTAACGCTCTGACCAACCTGCACAAACTCGGCGGCACCCGGTGACGGGGCGCGGTAGAAGGTTCCCACCATGGGCGACTTGACCTGGTGACCCGCCGGTAAGCTGGAGACCTCATTGGCGGCCGGTGCCGCTGGTTCGTTAGCGGGGGCAGCAACAACAGGGGCAGGCACCGGTGTGGCGACAGCCTGGTTGGGGCTGTAGCGGCTGATGCGTACCGATTCTTCGCCTTCCTTGATTTCAATCTCGGCGATGCCGGATTCTTCAAGTAGCTCGATGAGTTTTTTTACTTTACGAATATCCATGGTGATTCAGACTCTCAATCAAGTTTAATTTATTCCACACGGGCGATGACCGCCTGTAGTGCGAGTTCATAACCCTGCGCGCCCAGGCCGGTGATGACACCGACAGCGAGGTCCGAGAAAAAGGATTCGCGCCGGAACTCTTCCCGGGCATGGACATTGGACAGGTGTAGTTCGATGAACGGGATGCCGACACCGCTCAGGGCGTCACGCAAGGCAACGCTCGTGTGCGTAAAGGCGGCCGGGTTAATAATGATAAAGGCGACGCCTTCCTGTTGGGCCTGCTGGACGCGGTTGACAAGCTCATGTTCGGCATTGCTTTGCAGGCAGTCTAGCTCATGGCCCGCCTGGCTGGCCTGTGCCTGGAGACGGGCCTCGATATCGGCCAGCGTGGTGGCACCATAGATGGCCGGCTCGCGGGTGCCGAGCAGGTTTAGATTGGGGCCGTTCAGGAGTAGTAGTTTTGCCATGTCCAGGGTTATTCTTGAAATAGCTGCATGTTCGACGAAAATGCCTGCATATTCATGCAGGAAAATAATGTGATATTTCTACGTGTATTGTGCAGGATAAGAGGGGAGTTGTCCAGTTTCGTGCACGTTTTCTGAATTTAGGCTAAAATCGCTCTCATTTCTCGACAAAGTTCACAAAACAGGGTTGCAGTTTTTTTTGCACCGAGTTGGTAACGCAAAGGTCGCTGGCTCATAGAACGCTTTCAGCGTTCATTATGAGTACTCCACCTGGTACTGGGTCAGGGCAAGACGCGAAGGGCGCAAAGCATTTTATGAATAAATGCTTTCATATTAACGTTGATACTTGGAGTAGCAAACAGGTTATAAAATGATATTTTACTTTTTACCTTCCTCCGCGATCTTTGCGTCTCTGCGATCTCTGCGTTAATTTCCAGAGGACTAATCGATGCCTAGAGTAGTTTTTTGATCTCGGTCTCGGCCTCGTGTTTTTCCAGTTCACCCCGACGGGTGAAGGCGATCTTGCCCTCGCGGTCGACGATCACGGTATACGGCAGGGCACCAAAGCGATTGCCGTACTGCTTGCCAACCTCGATAGCGGCCAGGTCGCCGAGGAGCATCGGGTAATTCACCCCATAGGTATCCATGAAGTCCTTGACCTTGTCGGCATCGTCGATAGCGACACCGATAAACTGCAGGCCCTGGTCGGCAAACTTGTCCTGTAATTCGATAAAGGCGGGCATCTCCTTGCGACAGGGCGGGCACCAGGTTGCCCAGAAGTTAATGACCAGCACTTTGCCATCCCATTCCCCTATATTGTGTTCGCTGCCACTGGTATCCGGCAGGGCAAACCCGGGGCGCTGACTCCCGATAACACTGGTGCTGACAACGGTCCTGACTTTTACATTTTCAGTTTCAGTATTTGTTTTGTCATCACCACATGCGGTGAGCAAGAAGGCTGCCAGGCCAAGACCAATGATGCCGAATTTATTCACGTTTACTTCCTTAATGTATTTTCAGTACGTCTGAATACAATATGCCAAAAAACGTCATTCCGGCGGAGGCCGGAATCCAGTGCTTTAAAAATGGATGCCGGCCTGCGTCGGTGTGAAATGCTAAAGATCGGTCAGGATAGCTTGTAACCACCGTCGCAGGGTTTACTGCAGGGCCTTGCGGACATGTGGCACAAACTCATCTGCGGGATAGAACCCGACCATGCGGTAATTACGTTTTTCCTTGCCGTCCTCACCGAACACCAGCATCGCCGGCGGGCCGATTAGACCAAAGCGTTTCAGCATGGCCTTGTCTTCAGCATTGTTGGCGGTGACATCGGCCTTGAGCAATACCATGTCGGCGAACAGTTCCTGTACTTCAGGTTTGGAAAAGGTCGATTTTTCCATGCGGATACACTCGACACACCAGTCGGCATAAAAGTCCAGAAACACGCTCTTGCCTTCACGGCTGGCCCTGGCGATGGCCGCATCGAGTTCGGCGTTATTGCGGACCTTCGTAAAGGCCTTGTGCTCGGGCGCGGCTGTACCGGCAGTCATCGTCTGCGTAGAGCGCAGGGGTTGCAGCATGTCGGTGTTGCCGCCGGCCACGCCGATGAGCAGCATGATGCCGTAGATCATAACGACCAGGCCCAGGCCCTTCCAGAGCTTGCTCCAGCCATCGGCCTCAATGGGCAGGTGACTGAGCGCGCCCATATAAACCGCCGAGATAATGAGCAATACGGCCCACAGTGAATTGGTGATTTCAGTCGGGATGATACGCTCCAGCATCCAGATACCGACCGCCAGCAGGGCAACCCCGAAGACGGCCTTGATCGGTTTCATCCAGTCACCGGCGCGCGGCAGGATTTTGCCCGCCGAGGTACCAATGGCGATCAGTGGCGCCCCCATACCGAGGGATAAGGCAAACAGTGCCATGCCGCCAAGAACGGAATCACCGGTCTGGCCAATATAGATCAGGGCACCGGCGAGAGGTGCGGCAACACAGGGACCGACAATCAGGGCGGAAAGGAAACCCATGATGGCGACGCCAACGAGGGTGCCGCCTTCCTGCTTGTTGCTGATCTCGGTGAGCTTGCTCTGCAGGGCATTCGGTAACTGCAGGTCATAGAAACCAAACATCGACAGCGACAGGACAACGAAGATGCCAACAAAGCTGCTGATGATCCACGGGTTCTGGAAGGCCGCCTGCAGGTTCTCACCGAAGACCCCGGCCATGATCCCGCCAAAGGTGTAGGTAACTGACATGGCCAGCACGTAGACAACGGACAGGGTGAAGGCCTTGCGCGTGGTAATCCCCTCGCCCTGGCCGACAATGATGCTCGACAGGATCGGGATCATCGGGAACACGCAGGGGGTGAAAGACAACAGCAGACCAAAGCCGAAGAATGCCAGCAGGGTCAGCAGGGTGTTACCGGATTTTAATGATTCGGCAATGCTGTCCTGTTCCGTGACCGGCGCGCCAGGGGACGTCACCGCCGGCGCAACAGCCTGGATGGATGCCGCTGCCTGGGCAGCCGGTAACTCGAGGCTCACGGTTTTTTGCATCGGCGGGTAACAGATACCGGCATCCGCACAGCCCTGGAATTTGGCCGTAAAGTCAATCGTGTTGCCGGTGGCTTCGCCACGCTGTACAGGGATGTTGACCTGGACACCATGCATATAGACCTCAACCTCGCCTTCGCCGCCGCTGGGCAGGATGCCGTGGTGCATTTCCCCGGCCGGCAGGCTCGCGGTACCCAGCTGCATGCCGGTGGTATCAGTATTGAAGGCAAACTTGTCGCGGTACAGGTAATAACCCTCGGCAACCTGCCAGTCGGCAATGATATTGCCGTTCTCGCTGACATGGGCACTGAAGCGGAAGGCTTCATCAGGGGGCAGGAATTCACGTTCAGCATTACCCAGGCCAAGCTTGTCACCCAGCGTGGTCAAGGCCTGCAGGCCACCGGTCTTTTTCGCTGCCGCAGTACCGGCGGCCGGTAAATTCAACAGCACGGTTTGACGCCGTGGCGGGTAACAGACGCCGACATCCGCACAGCCTTGCGAGCCAACCGTCAGGCGCAAAGAGTTCTTGCTGGTGTCTGTGCGGGTAAGCGGTAATTTGATGGCGACCTTGTGACGATAAATCTCCAGTTCGCCCTCTGTACCATCGGCACGCAAGCCAAATTTTTTCTTGCCCGGCGGGATTTGCGGGTCGCCGAGTGCAATGCCCGGCGTTTCTGACTGGTAGTTAAACTTGTCGTGGTAAAGGTAATAACCCTCGGCGGCCTTCCATTCTATCTCGACAGTATTGGCATCGATGGCGCGGGCGTTGACACTAAAAGCCTCTTCCGGTGGCAGGAGTTCATCTTCCTCAACGGCAAAGGCCAGGTTGTTGATAAGCAGGAGGCTGAGCAGGAATAGCAGTTTTTTCATGTCCGTCTTCTTTTAAGGTTTCGGCTTGTTAGTGTTTGGTTGGCAGGCGCTGTCGACCCACTCCAGGTATGTCGGTAGCCCCACTTCTATAGGGACAGCGATCACCTCAGGAAGTTCGTAAGGATGCAATGCCTCGAGCCTTGTCTGCAGGGCCGGGTATCGTTCCCGGGTGGTTTTTATCATAAGCAGTACTTCGGTGTCCGTTTCCAGCTGGCCCTGCCAGGCATAAATCGAGGTCAGGCCCGGGACGATATTAATACAGGCAGCCAGTGCCTCTGCAACGAGGGTATTGGCCAGTTGCACCGCGACGTTATGATCCGGGCAGGTGCAGTAAACCAGCAGGTGCGCGCTGTCGGTATTCATATTAAGGAAGATACAAGATTCACCGGCCTATCACTAGTAATATCCCGGGGTGAAGTCCGCTGCGGTCGATATTTTTTTGCCCTCGTGCGCGGTCCCTAGTACCTTATATGGGATGCGTCCCGTACATATTCTATTCCTGCTCTTTCTCGCCGTCCCCTTGCTCGAGATATACCTGCTGATCGAGATAGGCTCGGTAATCGGTGCCATTCCGACGGTCTTCATGGTGGTCTTTACCGCGGTGCTCGGTGCCGCGCTCCTGCAGGCACAAGGACTCTCGACCATGCGCCGCGTGCAGGAGGCCACGGCCCAGGGCGAGCTACCGGCCATTGAAATACTGGAAGGATTCTGTCTCCTGATCGGCGGCGCGTTATTGCTAACCCCGGGTTTTTTCACCGATATTATTGGTTTCCTGTGCCTGGTTACCCCCCTGCGCCGTGCCCTTATCAAGGCCTGGTTACGCCGCCGTATGCGTCCGCCGCCCGGCCCCGGGCCGGGCCCGCGTTCCGGTGATTCCTCCCGCACGATAGAGGGTGAGTACTGGCGGGATGACGAGTAGTCCCCCAACCGCCAAGCTGGTTGGGGTATAAAAGACCGTCCGGATTCAACACGGGGTCGTACCATCTTGTTATTGATATAGGTTCTGTATACGGTCTTATCGAGGTTCATGCCCATTTTTCGGGGCGACGTACCGGGCACAGCCGTGCCATGAGATATCGGGATGGGCCGAGAGTCGCCCATCTTGCATTGTCTTTCTCAACCGGAATCCAACATTTATTCAGCCGTGCCCTTGATTTTTCACGTTTCGGCCTTATGATTAGCACTCATCGATGACGAGTGCTAACAATGCTCGCGGTAGAATATTAACCATTTGATTAATAAGTAATAATTTCAGGAGAGTTTATTCATGAACATTCGCCCTTTGCATGATCGTGTGATCGTCCGCCGTAAGGAAGAAGAGCGCACCAGCGCCGGTGGCATTGTGATCCCGGATTCCGCCGCCGAAAAACCAGCCCAGGGTGAAGTCCTGGCAGTGGGTAAAGGCAAAATTCTCGACAGCGGTGAAGTGCGCCCCCTTGATGTCAAGGTTGGCGACATCGTCATGTTTGGCAAGTTCTCAGGCAGCGAAGTGAAGGTCAACGGTGAAGACCTGCTGGTTATGCGCGAAGAAGACATCATGGGCGTGGTAGAAGGTTAAGACCGCCCCCCGAAGACAAACGAATAATCTAGAGAGGAAATAACATGTCAGCAAAAGAAGTAAAATTTGGTGATGACGCGCGCCACAGTATGGTTGCCGGTATCAATATCCTGGCGAATGCCGTTAAGGTCACCCTCGGTCCGAAGGGCCGCAATGTCGTACTGGAAAAGAGCTTCGGCTCTCCGACCGTAACAAAAGACGGCGTCTCCGTGGCCAAGGAAATCGAGCTGCAGGACAAGTTCGAGAACATGGGCGCCCAGATGGTGAAAGAAGTTGCCTCGCAGACTTCTGACGTTGCCGGTGACGGTACAACCACGGCAACCGTTCTCGCCCAGGCCATCGTTCGTGAAGGCATGAAGTCAGTGGCTGCCGGTATGAACCCGATGGACCTGAAACGCGGTATCGACAAGGCTGCTGCCGCTGCCGTTGAAGAATTGAAGAAACTTTCCAAGCCATGTGCTGATAACAAGGCCATCGCCCAGGTCGGCACCATCTCTGCCAACTCCGACGCCAATATCGGCGACATCATTGCCAAGGCAATGGACAAGGTCGGCAAGGAAGGCGTGATCACCGTCGAAGAAGGCACCAGCCTCGATAACGATCTTGACGTGGTTGAAGGTATGCAGTTCGACCGCGGTTACCTGTCACCTTACTTCGTCAACAACCAGCAGAACATGACGGCGGAAATGGAAGAACCGTACATCCTGATTTACGACAAGAAGGTCTCCAACATTCGTGAACTCTTGCCGGTACTGGAAGCCGTGGCCAAGGCCGGTCGTCCGCTGGTTATTATTGCCGAAGACGTTGAAGGCGAAGCCCTGGCGACACTGGTTGTTAACAACATGCGCGGTATCGTCAAGGTTTGTGCCGTCAAGGCCCCTGGCTTTGGTGACCGTCGCAAGGCCATGTTGCAGGATATCGCTGTTCTCACCGGTGGTACGGTGATTTCGGAAGAAATCGGTCTGTCACTGGAGAAGGCAACTCTCGAGGAACTGGGTTCCGCCAAGCGCATGGTTATCACCAAGGAAGAAACCACGGTGATTGATGGTGCCGGTGTCGCCAAGGAAATCGAAGATCGAGTTAACCAGATCCGTGCACAGATGGAAGAGACATCTTCTGATTACGACCGCGAAAAGATGCAGGAACGCGTCGCCAAACTGGCTGGCGGTGTTGCCGTGATCAAGGTCGGTGCCGCTACCGAAGTTGAAATGAAAGAAAAGAAGGCCCGTGTGGAAGATGCCCTGCATGCGACACGCGCCGCCGTGCAAGAAGGTGTGGTACCAGGTGGTGGCGTGGCCATGATACGTGCCCTGCAGGCACTCAAGGAACTGAAGGGTGACAATCATGACCAGGACGTGGGCATCAGCATCGCTCGTCGCTCCATGGAAGAGCCGTTGCGCCAGATTGTTACCAATGCCGGTGACGAGGCCTCGGTCGTGCTTAACAACGTCGAAGCCGGTGAAGGTAATTACGGTTACAACGCCGCGACGGGTGAGTATGGCGACATGATCGCGATGGGTATCCTTGACCCGACCAAGGTGACCCGTACCGCACTGCAAAATGCCGCTTCGATTGCCGGTCTGATGATCACAACCGAGTGCATGATTGCCGATGCGCCGTCAGATAATGGCGGTGGCGGTGCCCCTGATATGGGTGGCATGGGCGGTATGGGTGGCATGGGCGGCATGATGTAATTGCCCTGAACCTTCGGTACGAAGGTTAGGGTATGCATAATGATGCCGCAGGCATCTATGCGCACCACTTAAAAGCCTATTAAAAACCCTCGCCTTTTGGGCGAGGGTTTTTTATGTTTAGCGTTTGATTAGATTTACTCCTCACAGAACCTCTTCGAGGTTCATTGTGAGTACCTCACCCGTCCCGGCTCGAGGCATCCGCTGCTCATGTATTGCATATACACTGCGCTGCTCGCGAAAGTGCGCCTTGTCACACGACAAAATCCCTGACCCTGAAGGCCCCGCTAGAGATAGCGGGGCTTTTTTTATGCCTGTTTGCTGATTTTGTCGGATCAGGAGTAACAACGACGTGACCGTAGCGAAACGGAGTAAATACTTGATGAAACCCGTAGGGGTTCTGAAGTGAATCCGACACGAAACGTCAATATAGGCAAGCCTGTTTATTTCTCACGATCATCAATCCGCAATCCGGATTCCTCAACTCTTTTAGAATAAGTCTTATATTATTAAAGGCTTACATAAACAGGATTTTATTCGTCATAAGTTTTATAGACTTGAGCAAAGTATGGCCATGCTGCAGACTGCACCTCTGCAAGTTGCGGTGTGATTGCATTGCATGATTGCGGACTGCAATAGGTTACAGCAAATCGCCCGTTGCTCTGGCTAATAAAATCAATAACTTCAGAGCCTCCTGCACCTGGTTGTTGCCTTATAACAAGAAAGAAAATTCTTTTGGAGAACGGAAAATGACTACACCACTCAAGAAGGGGCTGCTGGCTATGTGCTGTGCGGCGACCCTGTTCGGTTCTGTGTCGTCCGCACAGGCCGCAAACTGGTTGATGCTGCAAGGTACAGAGCATCCAAAGATGCCCGATCACCGTCTGTTTGCCTTTGTGCAGCCTGCCTGGTCGGCCAGCACTGGCGCTGACAAGCTGGAAGGCCTTATTGGTGCGGGTGCAGCGGCAAATGGTTCCTACGCCGTACCGAATACCGTGACGCCTGACTTTGACAGGACACAATCGCTTTACATGCGTCGTGCCCGTCTGGGTGTGCGCGGTCGTCTCTCCGGGCCGCTGAAAAACAGCTTCACCGCGAAGATTAACTACTTTGGCATGCTGGCACTTGATGACGGCCTGTTCAACCAGAACCAGTTCGATACCGATCGTCGTCCTGTTTCACTCGACCATGCCAGCCTGACCTTTAACCACATTCCTGGGGCTCGTGTCCGTGTTGGTTTATTCAAAAACCCAAGCTCAGAAGAAATCTTCCAGGGCGTCAATACCATCGATTTCATCGAATTCTCCACTTTCGGTGCAACGCAGGTACTGGAAAACTTTTATAGTGGTAATACCACTCTAATCGGTAATAACCCTGCGCCTGCGGCGGGCAATGCCATTGGTACACCACAGCGAAGTGCTTACGGTTTCAGTGCCGCACGTGACTGGGGTATCCAGGTCTTCGACAGCTTCAAAGTGGCGAACAAGTCATGGGATTTGAGTTATGCCGTCAAGGTCGGGCGTGGTGAATCCATTAGCCGTGGCAGTGACAGCGATAACAACAAAGAGCTTTACCTGTATGCCTCGGCAGAAAAATTATTGCCGGGTGGCCGTGGCCCGAAGAAGAATGGTGTCAAGATGTATGCCTGGCATCAGAGTGGTGAGCGCCAGTTCTATACGGATACTACGGATAAAGAATTCGATCGAACCCGCTATGGTGTTGGCGTCAAGGGGCTTGGCAAGTTCTTTGGCTCAAAATACAAGCAGCGTTTTGCTGCCGAACTCGCATATGCAAAAGGCATGATCTTCCTCGGCCCGGTGGCAGGCGTTGCGGGGCAAACGGGTAACGGCTACGTGGGTACTGTCCAGCTTGCTACCGATGATGCCAACAAATCACGAGGCCTGCAGTTCGAGTATGGTTTTTACCTCGACAAGAACTGGCAGTTTGATATTCGTTGGGCCCGCGAACAGCGTCTGTACTCTGTTGCTACCGGCATCGACCCGGGTAATGAACGTGAACTGGATGAAACCACCCTGGGTGTCACCTATCACTTCACGCCGAAGACGCGCTTGACGTTTAACTATGGCTTCCGTGATGTGAAACAGCCAAATGATTATTCGGCTGCGTTTAACGGTGGTAATGCTGGTGCAACGGCTGGTGCAAATAATAATGTGCCGATAGTTATTGACTCAATCGGTGACCGTATTGGCCTGCAGTTAACCTGGGTTTTCTGACAGGTTGTTTTTAATGGTTTTGCAGAAGGCCCCGCTTGCGGGGCCTTCTGCATTGCAGGGCGCTTCTTCATAGAGGCGCTGTATCAAGTCTTCAGGGTTTTTCTTCTTCAGCCGGGATATCCTCCAGGCTGAACGAGGCCGCTCTGCCTGCCGGAGGCAATTCCTCTTCGGCCGGTTCATCGCTGACCAGGCTCAGGCCGGCCGCCTCCTCGCTCTCGCCCCGCTGTTCGTCGGCAAGGTTGATCTTGAGGCGCAGGTTATTGGCCGAATCGGCATTACGTATCGCCTCTTCTTCACTGATACGGCCCGCCTTGAAGAGCTCATACAGGGCCAGGTCAAAGGTCTGCATGCCGATGTTGGCGGACTTGGTCATGATCTCCTTGAGTTCACCGATTTCCCCCCGCTTGATTGTGTCACGCACCAGGGGCGTGCCCAGCAGGATCTCGATAGCGGCACAGCGTTTGCCGTCCACGGTCGGGATCAGGCGTTGTGAGATAAAGGCCTGCAGGTTCATGGACAGGTCATTCAGCAACTGGTTACGGCGTTCCTCCGGGAAGAAGTTGATAATCCGGTCCAGCGCCTGGTTGGCGTTATTTGCATGCAGGGTCGAGATAGCGAGGTGGCCGGTTTCGGCAAAGGCCAGCGCATGTTCCATGGTCTCGCGGTCCCGGATCTCACCGATCAGGATCACATCCGGCGCCTGGCGCAGGGTATTCTTGAGAGCGTCTGCATAGCTGTCGGTATCGACGCCGACTTCACGCTGGTTGACGATGCTCTTCTTGTGCTGGTGGACAAACTCGATCGGGTCTTCGATGGTAATGATGTGACCGGCGCTGTTGCTGTTGCGGTGATCAATCAGCGAGGCCAGCGAGGTCGACTTGCCGGAACCGGTGGCACCGACAAACAATACCAGACCGCGCTTGGTCATGATGATTTTTTGCATGATCGGTGGCAGCCCCAGGTCCTCAAAGTGGGGGATGTCGGTCTTGATGTTGCGGATGACCATCGACAGGTTATTGCGCTGTTTGAAGATGTTGACGCGGAAGCGGCCGACCCCGGAGATGGACAGGGCCAGGTTCATTTCCGGCTTGCTCTCGAATTCTGTAATCTGATCCTTGTCCATGATGGCGTAGGCGATGTCTTTGACATCCTGGCCGGTGAGGGTCTTTTGCTCCAGCGCCTTGAGCGAACCATGAAACTTGGCCGAAGGCGGCGCGCCCGCAGCCAGATAGAGGTCAGAGGCATCCTTCATGACCATGATCTTCAAATAGTCCTTAAACTCCATGCAAAATCTCCGTGCTGGTTAGGTTATTCCTTCTTATGACGGCCGGCTGGCAAACAGACTTTAGCTTTATATGAGTAAAGCACTTGCCCCGGGCACGGCATGACTCTTAAGCTTGCGGCATGAAGAATGATCAACTGCCGCTGTTTGCGGGTCTCCCGAAAGAAGTGTTGCCCCAGGCTGAAGCCGCCTGGGCTGCATACATACAGGCACTCGAGGTGGCGGGGCTGGCCCCACCACGTGAACCGTTTATGTGTCGGGCATTGTGCCGGGTGTTTGCGCTTAGTGACTTCGCAGCCCAGCTGTGTGCCCGCGAACCGCGGTTATTCGACGAACTATGCCGGAGTGGCGACCTGTTGCGCGCCTACCGTAATGGCGAGCAGCTACGTGCCCTGGCGCGACGGGTTATCGAGGTCGACAACGAGGCCGGCTTGCGACAGGTCTTGCGCGAATATCGCCAGCGCGAAATGCTGCGGATAAGCTTCCGCGACCTGCTGCACTGGAATGACCTGCAGCAAACCACGCATGAACTGAGCTGGTTGGCCGAGGCCTGCCTGGAGGCGGCGCTGGGGATGCTGTCACGCTGGCAACAGCAGGAACTCGGCCGACCCTGTGATGAGCAGGGCCAGACCCAGTCCCTGGTGGTGCTGGGCATGGGTAAACTGGGTGCCTGGGAACTGAATTATTCCTCGGATATCGATCTCATCTTTACCTACCCGGAAGAAGGCCTGACCCGCGGCGGGCGGATGCAGCTGGAGAACAGCGAGTACTTTACCCGTCTCGGCCGGAGGCTGATCGCTGTCCTCGATGCGGTCACGGCCGATGGCTTCGTGTTCCGGGTCGATATGCGCCTGCGTCCATTTGGCGAGAGCGGCCCGCTGGCGATGAGCTTTGATGCCTTCGAAGAGTATTACCAGACCCACGGCCGTGAGTGGGAACGCTATGCCATGATCAAGGCCCGCGTCGTCGCCGGTGACCGTGACCAGGGCGCGCGACTCACGGCGACCCTGCGACCCTTTATCTACCGGCGTTATATTGATTTCGGGGTCTTTGCCTCCCTGCGCGAGATGAAGCAGTTAATCGAGCGGCAGGTGGCGCGCAAGGGCATGGAGCATAACGTTAAACTGGGAGCCGGCGGCATCCGTGAGATTGAATTCATTGGCCAGGCCTTTCAGCTCATCCATGGCGGGCGCCGCGAGCGACTCCGGCAACGGCCGATCCTCAAGGTCCTGCAGTCGCTGGTTGATGAGGGCCTGCTGCCTGGCTACGTGGTCACTGAACTGCGGGATGCCTATATCTTTCTGCGCAATACCGAACACCGCCTGCAGATGTGGCGTGATGAACAGACTCATAACCTGCCGGTCGATGCACAGGGACAGGCACGCCTGTCGCTGGCCATGGACTGTGCCGACTGGCAGACTTTCAGCAACAAACTGGCGAGCCATCGCGAGCAGGTCGGTTCGCATTTCCGCCAGGTGTTCGCCGCGCCGCAGGGCGAGGAACAGACCGAGACCGGTAGCCACGCAGATCTGCAATACGTCTGGCAAGACAGTCTCGATGTGGCCCAGGCCGAGGAGGTTCTGCAGGAAGCTGGTTACCGCGATACCCGGGAGATGCTGCGCCGCCTGCAGGAGTTACGCGAGAGCCATGCCTGCCGGGCGCTGAGTGCACAGGGCCACAGTCGGCTGGATCGCCTTATGCCGTTGCTGCTTGGGGCCGCCGGCAGCATCAGCGACAACGCGGGGGAGGCCGATACGGCGCTGGTTCGTGTGCTCGGCCTGATTGAACAGATTGCCCGGCGTACCGCCTACCTCTCCCTGCTGGTCGAAAACCCGATTGCCCTCTCGCAACTGGTACGCCTGTGCGCGGCCAGTCCCTGGATCACCGGGCTTTTGACTAATTACCCGCTGTTGCTCGATGAACTCATCGACGTGCGCAGCCTTTACCAGTTACCGAGCCGTGAGCAATTGCTCGCCGAGTTGGAGATGCGTTTCCAGGGCATTGACGAAGGAGACCTGGAGCGGCAGATGGATATCCTGCGCCAGTTCAAGCAGGCCAACGTCCTGCGGGTCGCGGCCGCCGATGTCACGGCGAATATGCCGTTGATGCGGGTCAGCGATCACCTGACCGAGATCGCCGAGGTGATCCTGCAACGCGTGCTGGCGCTGGCCTGGCAGCACATGGTCAGGCGCCACGGCCGCCCGCCCTCGCTGTATGACGGCAAGCCCTGCGACCCCGGGTTTGCCGTGATCGGCTACGGCAAGCTCGGCGGCATCGAGCTGGGTTACGGCTCGGACCTGGATATTGTGTTCCTGCACGCCGGGGCCGAAGATGCGATGACGGATGGCAAACAACCTATTGATTCTGCAGTTTTTTTCGCCAGGCTGGCGCAGCGCATGACGCACCTGCTGAACACCCAGACGACGGCCGGTATCCTCTATGAAATCGACCTGCGCCTGCGCCCGAGCGGTGCCTCCGGCCTGCTGGTCACCAACCTTGAGGCCTTTCGCGCCTACCAGCAGGAGGATGCCTGGACCTGGGAGCACCAGGCCCTGGTTCGTGCCCGCGTTGTTGCCGGGGATGAATACCTGGCCGCCGGCTTTGCCGAGGTGCGTCGCGAGATCCTTGCCAGGCCGCGCGACAAGACCGAGCTGGTGCGTGAGGTCAGTAAGATGCGTGAGCGCATGCGCAACGAACTGGGCAGCAAAAAACCCGAAGAATTCGACCTCAAGCAGGACCTCGGTGGTATCGTCGATATTGAGTTTATGGTTCAATACGCAGTCCTGCAGTGGTCGGTTGATCACCCGCAATTGCTCGAATGGACGGACAATATCCGCTTGCTTGAGGCATTGGTCGCCACCGGTCTGCTGGCCGCGGCGGACGGGGAGAAACTGGCTGATGCCTACCGGGTCTACCGTGCCGAGGTCCATCGTTTGAAGTTACAGGCCCAGCCTGCCCGTGTGCCGGCAGACCGGTTCGCGGCGGAGCGGGAAACTGTCCGCCAGCTCTGGCAGAGCTGGCTGGGGAAAATTGATAGTTAATAGTTCACTGCTGTCCTGTTAACATAAGCCTGATAAGCCGTAAGCTTCGGATAAATAAGGTAACCAGGTTGATAGATGCGCATGAACACATGAAATTTCATCACCCTCTAATCGGCGTTATCCCTTCTCCCACAGGGATAACCAGCGCCTT
>NZ_JAVVES010000044.1:0-25101 GCF_032250955.1 Sulfuriflexus sp.
ACTGAAATCGCCTTATATCACGCGCTTGGAGCGCTACCTGCCCCGAAAACTACCCATGAATTTTTCTGACGAGGCAAAAAAATACAATGCAGCATTCTGTATTTATGAGCTCGACGGTTTTCTGTCGGAACGGGAGGTGACAACAAATTTCGTCTATGTACGCCTGCATGGACCGAACGGTGCATACCAGGGCTGTTATGATATCCGGACACTAGCCGGCTGGGCGGGGACCTTTTCCACCTGGTCGACACAGGGTCGTGATATCTACTGTTATTTTGACAATGACCAGGAGGGATATGCTGCTCGTAATGCCCGGACCCTGCAGTCCATGCTGGTTAAGTGATACTGCGAGCATGGCCCGCTAATTCATACGAGCCTGCGTATGACTACAGTCATATCAATGCCAACCTCACTCAGGCCTGCGTCGGCAGGTGTCGATTCAGGATTTCCACAATCTCCGCTTTGGTAGCCGCCGGGATCATGACTTTAATCTGATACGTTGCTTCTTCTATGTATATCTTTTCCTGCGGGATGCCACTTGCCACCAGGTCCTCCCTGGCATTTTGTGCCTTCTCTGCTGAATCATAAGTCCGGGTTACTGTTTCTGTCATGGCAATGTTCTCCTGTAGCATCAATCACCTGTAATGATAAGGTCCTCATTCGTATGCAACGGCCTAACGCTGCCAGTACACGCGCACGATGCCGGCCTCTTCAGTATAATGGATATCCAGTTCACCTTTATAAGCCTGCTCTATCGCCTCACCGACACCGCGCGGTAAATGCACATCGGTGAAGGTGATGACAGTGCTGCCATCTTCCTGCTCTTCAATGTCCATGAGTCGCTTCATGGGATGCTGCGCGTTTTGATACTCCACCTTGTTATTCACCAGATGCAGAATTTCATCTCGATGCTCATCAAAGAATGAACCGGCCAGGGTAAGATACCCTGCTGGCACCTTGTCATGGATCCGTTGACATGCAGGACACAGTTCCTTGTTTGCAGCCTCGGGAGTCTCTGAGAGCCATTGCCATCTGCCATCAGTGAACACAACGCCACACTCTGGGCACAGGGTCGGTTCAACCGGTTTACTGCGAGCCATATACGGGTCATGTACCCGCTCCTTGATCAGGCGGTCATGGCGGCCACGTTCTACTATGTCTTTCCAGCTCATTGTTTACTCCGCATATAAGACTGGCCCATGCCAGACAGGTTAGTCGTGATACCCGGGAACCGGTTTTTAATTGCTCTTGTTGTGCAGACTGTCAATATATTAGCCTGCTGCCTGATCAGAACGATCAGCGCAAACCCGGCACTGTGGCTTATTGTTCTCGATGTCGTAATCGTTGTTCCAGTGAAACGCCTGTAAATCATCAATCTCTTTGCTTATCCCGGGGGTGACATTCAGGATCTTCCAGCCGTATTCCGATTTCTGGTTGTTATATTGCCCCCGCTGCAGCCAGGCACCACACTGATCCTGACGCCATTCATCAGGGATCTGATCCTGTATGGTGCGCGCCTTGCTCCATACGGCCTCGATTATACTGTTATCAAATCGCATCCGTTTTCTATGCCCTTTTCTACTTGAATATACTGATTCCGGCTACCCTTACCCTGCTGTTAGTAAATCCATGTATACGCGGACGCTCATTGAAATTTATCAATGTATGCATAATTCAGGGGCATACAATACCTAACGAGGTCGATTTTACAGGTGCCAACCAGCCATGGAGTCTGGCTCATACATTGTCCGTCGGCATGCGTCGGCAGGGCTTCTTTGGCGCAGCCATGCTGCCTATGTCAGAACTGAAGTATACCGGCATCATGGACAAGCTTAAATTACTCGACAAGCGATTCACCATCCGCGCGTAGGCACATGAGTACAGTAATTATCAGGAGGAAAATAGCATGGCTACATTAAAGGTTATTGAAGTGCTCGCACAATCAGAAAAAAGCTGGGAAGATGCCGCCCAGGTTGCCCTTGACGAGGCATCCAGGTCATTGCATAACATCAAGTCCATATACATGAAGGAAATGGAGGTCAAGGTGGAGAATAACAAGATCACCGAATACCGGATTAATGCAAAAATTTCCTTTGCGCTCGACTAGGGTACAGGGCCGTCTTTCCGAATCTGCTGTCAGACCCGTCATAATGACCGTCGTGATTGATGCAGGCATGTCTGAGGCGTGCCCGGCTGAACATGCCGCCAGATAATCCACATATTGACATTGCCACAGTTTATGTCGGCAGCTAACACATGTCCCGGTTACTTACCCGGAGTAGCATTGCACTATGCCCATGCATAACAAGGAAATAGCCGAGAAATTCGAAATGCTGGCCGACCTGCTGAAAATCGAAGACGCCAACCCGTTCCGGGTCCGTGCCTATCGCAATGCAGCACAGACTATTCGCGGCTATGCCAAAAGCATGGCCGACATTCTGAAACAAGGCGATGATCTTGCAAGCTTGCCGGGAATCGGCAAGGACCTCGCAAGCAAGATCAAGACCATTGTTGACACCGACGAGTTTCCGACACTCGAAGAAATCAAATCGCATACCCCCGCCGCACTCAGTGATCTCATGAAGATAGAGGGTCTGGGCCCGAAGCGTATCAAGAGCCTGTATAAAAACCTCAATATTCGAAGCCTGGATGACCTCAAGCAGGCCGCGGAGGCCGGCAGGATCCAGCAGCTCGAGGGTTTCGGCAAAAAGACCGAGCAGATGATCAAGGAACGTGTAGCACGTTTTGCCGGTGTAAAACCACGCATCAGGCTCATGGAAGCCGAGGAAATGGCCGCCCCATTGGTCGCGTACCTGGCGAAATCCGAAGCTGTCAAGGATATCGTGGTTGCCGGCAGTTACCGCCGCCGCAAGGAAACCGTTGGTGATCTCGACATCCTGGTGAGCGCCAGAAAAGATTCACTCATCATGGATAGCCTTACCGGTTACGATGAGGTTGACGAAGTCGTCTCAAAGGGCAAGACCCGTTCGACCGTGCATTTGCGTTCGGGCGTGCAAGTCGATTTACGTGTCGTGCCACAGGTAAGTTATGGTGCTGCCCTGCTTTATTTCACTGGTTCCAAAGCCCATAACATTGCCGTGCGCAAGCTCGGCGTCAACAAGGGCTACAAGATAAACGAGTACGGTGTCTTCAAGAATGACAGGCGCCTGGCAGGCAAGAGTGAAGAAGAGGTCTATGCCAAAGTAGACCTGCCGTTCATTGAGCCCGAATTACGTGAAGACCGCGGTGAAATACAGGCCGCCCAAAATGGCCAGCTACCCGAACTGGTTCGCCTTGAGGACATCCGAGGTGATCTGCACTGCCATACCACGACTACCGATGGCCACCATACACTTGAAAAAATGGTGACCGCCGCCGTGGCAAGGGGTTATGAGTATATCTCCATCAATGATCATTCCAGGCACGTCACCGTTGCCAATGGTCTGAACAAGAAACGTCTGCTTGAACAGATTAGGGCCATCGACAAACTGAATGAAAAACAAAGTGACATCGTGGTACTCAAATCTATCGAGGTAGATATCCTGGAGGACGGTAGCCTGGACCTCCCGAACAGTGTCCTCAAGGAACTTGATTTTACTGTGTGCTCCATACATTACAAATTCAACCTGCCGAGTGAAAAACAGACAGAACGTGTTCTGTGCGCCATGGACAATCCTTACTTTACTATTCTTGCACACCCGAGCGGACGCCTTATCAACCAGTGGGAACCTTATGAAATTAACCTCGAGAAGATAATGGAAGCGGCGCGTGAGCATGGTTGTTGCATTGAAGTAAATGCCCAGCCGGACCGGCTGGACCTGACAGATGAAGGCTGCAAAATGGCCAAAGACCTTGGGCTGAAGGTGGCCATCTCCACTGATGCACATAGTACGTCGGGCCTTGAGTTTATGCGCTTTGGTATAAACCAGGCCCGTCGTGGCTGGATTGAGGCCAGGGACGTTATTAATTGCCAACCATTGAATGACCTGAAAAAGTTATTTAAGCGTAACTAGACAATGGAGAGCCCGCTGATGAAACTCGATATACGTGCCTTCTCCTTAACCTGTGCCCTGCTCCTGGGCTTTGGCCTGTTCCTGGCAACGTGGTGGATCATGGCCTTTGATGGCAGCTCTGCAGACCCGACCCTGATAGATAAATTATACCGCGGTTACAACATTACACCGATGGGCAGCCTGATTGGCCTGGCCTGGGGATTGGTCGACGGTCTTGTCGGTGGTGCGATCTTTGCCTGGCTTTACAACCTGCTCAGTTCCCGGTCTTCAACCTGACAGTCGTAAAATGCACCATATCATGGGGACCCGAATGAGGGATATTATTTGCGTGAAAACACTAGCGAGGACAGTGGAAACCAGGGCGAACCGATATGACTGAACGTCGAAGCGATACTGGTAGAAATACGGATTCTCCATCTATGGAGAAACTGCGAGCGGCGCTTGCCGAGTGTGAAAAGGCACTCGAAATCACCCGGCAGGAGTCTGACGAACGCCAGGATAGCCTGTTACGCGCATATGCGGAACTCGATAATGAACGCAAAAAAGCCCTCAGGGAGATCGACAAAATGCAGAAATTCGCGATCGATCGACTGCTCATTGCACTGTTGCCGATCAAGGACAGCCTGGAACTTGGTCTGCAGACAGCCGGCGATACCCTGAACCCGCAAAGCCTTTCCCAGGGCATGCAGCTTACTCTCGACAAGCTCAGTACAGTTTTTGCTGATTTCGGGATAGAAACGATTGACCCCCAAGGTGAGCAGTTTAACCCTCAATATCATGAGGCGGTAGATATGGAACCAATGAGCGATGTGCCACCTAATACCGTCTGCCATGTTCAACAGAAGGGCTATGTCCTCAACGGAAGGGTTGTCAGGGCAGCCCGGGTAACGGTATCAACAGTACCGCAGACTGAACAGCATTGACTATGTTATATGGCACGAGCCATAAACAGTGCAGTCGACCAGACAAGAACTAACAGGAGGTTAGGAAAATGAGCAAGGTAATCGGAATTGATCTCGGCACGACCAACTCATGTGTGGCCATCATGGAGGGCTCTACGCCCCGGGTTATTGAAAGCAGTGAAGGTGGCCGAACCACGCCATCCATTGTCGCCTTCACCGAGGATGGCGAGATTCTTGTAGGTCAGACAGCCAAGCGACAGGCCATAACCAATCCGGAGAACACCTTCTTCGCCATCAAACGCCTGATCGGTCGACGTTTCGATGATCCAATGGTGCAGAAAGACATCGACATGGTGCCCTACAAGATCATCCGCGCAGACAATGATGATGCCTGGGTAGAAACCCGTGGCAGAAAAATAGCCCCACAGGAGATTGCCGCCAAGGTCCTGCAAAAGATGAAGCAGACAGCCGAGGAATATCTGGGTGAAGAGGTAACCGAAGCAGTCATCACGGTACCGGCATACTTCAATGACTCCCAGCGCCAGGCCACCAAGGACGCAGGCCGTATTGCCGGTCTTGATGTCAAGCGCATCATCAATGAGCCTACAGCAGCATCATTGGCCTATGGCATGGACAAGAAGCGCGGCGAACAGAAGCTCGCCGTCTATGACCTGGGTGGCGGCACCTTCGATATCTCTATAATAGAGATCGCCGAAGTGGAGGGAGAGCATCAATTCGAGGTGCATTCAACCAATGGCGACACCTTTCTCGGTGGTGAGGATTTTGACAAACGTCTAATCGACTATCTGACCGTTCAGTTCAAAAAGGATCAGGGTATCGACCTGCGTGGTGATCCCCTTGCCATGCAGCGCCTCAAGGAAGGCGCGGAAAAGGCAAAGATCGAACTCTCGTCTTCCCAGCAGACTGATGTCAACCTGCCCTATATCACCGCGGATCAGACTGGCCCCAAGCACCTCAACATAAAAATCACCAGGGCGAAATTCGAATCGCTGGTTGAAGACCTCGTTGATCGCACCATCGATCCGTGCAAGGTGGCACTAAAGGATGCCGGCCTGTCGGCTGCGGATATCGATGAGGTCATCCTCGTCGGTGGCCAGACCCGCATGCCACTGGTACAGGAAAAGGTAAAGGCATTCTTCGACAAGGAACCACGCAAAGACGTGAATCCTGATGAAGCCGTCGCTATCGGTGCTGCTATCCAGGCGGCCGTGCTCTCGGGCGAGGTAAAGGACGTCTTGCTACTTGACGTCACCCCTTTATCCCTGGGTATCGAAACACTCGGTGGTGTCATGACCAAGCTGATTGAGAAGAACACCACCATTCCGACCAAGGCCAGTGAGGTCTTTTCCACCGCCGATGACAACCAGTCCGCCGTCACCGTGCATGTCCTGCAGGGCGAGCGCGAGCGCGCAGCGGATAACAAGTCACTTGGCCAGTTCAACCTCGAGGGGATCCCGCCGGCATCACGCGGCGTACCCCAGATCGAGGTAACCTTTGATATCGATGCGAACGGTATTCTCAATGTCAGGGCCAGGGACAAGGCCACCGGCAAGGAGAACAAGATCGTCATCAAGGCCTCCAGCGGCCTCTCGGAGAGTGACGTCGAGCGCATGATCAAGGAGGCGGAAATCCATACCGAGGAAGACCGGAAATTCCGCGAACTGGTCCAGGCCAGGAACCAGGCCGATGCCATGATTCACGCTACACGCAAGTCAATGGACGAGCTGGGAGAAAAAATACAGGACAGTGAAAAGAATGCCATCGATTCCGCCATCAAGGAGCTTGAAGAGGCCATCAAGGGTAACGACAAGGGCCGGATAGATGACAAGACCCGGGCATTGAGCGAAGCATCAGCCAAAATGGCCGAACGGGTCTATGGAGAGTCTGGCGGCAGTACAGAAACCGCTGCCAGCAGCGGCGATGAAAATGTAGTCGATGCCGAGTTTGAAGATGTGTCAGACAAGAAAAAATAATAAACTACATTGCCTGGAGCATGCCGGCGGCTCATTCCTGTTTCTCGGCCCCACCGGTGTTGGCAAAACCGAACTGTGCAAGGCACTCGCAGATTTTCTGTTTGACAGCGAAGAGGCCATGATCCGCATCGACATGTCGGAGTTCATGGAAAAACACACCGTGGCGCGTCTCATCGGTGCCCCGCGTGGCTACGTCGGCTATGAAGAAGGCGGCTACCTCACCGAGGCGGTACGCCGCCGGCCCTATTCCGTCATTCTCCTCGACGAGGTCGAAAAGGCCCACGCCGATGTATTCAATATCCTGCTCCAGGTTCTTGACGACGGACGCCTCACTGATGGGCATGGCCGCACTGTAAATTTCCGCAACACCGTCATTGTCATGACATCAAACATTGGCTCGGAGGTTATCCGTGAGATGGCCGGCGAGGAACACTACATACAGATGAAGCAGGCGGCCATGGAGATCATCAGCGAGTATTTCCGGCCGGAGTTCATCAACCGCATTGACGAGGTCGTGGTCTTTCACCCGCTGGGCCGCGAACAGATCAAAAGCATTGCACAATTACAACTCGATTACCTGCGCCAGCATCTGCAGAAACGCGGTATGCGGCTCGAACTGACCACGGCCGCACTCGAACTGCTGGCAGAGACCGGCTTCGACCCGGTTTATGGTGCACGCCCCCTCAAGCGAACCATTCAGCAGCAGGTAGAGACGCCACTGGCTCGCGAGATCGTCGCCGGCCGTTTCGGGGCCGGCGATACTATCCTGGTTGATGCCCGCAATGAGGCCATCGTATTTCACCGGGATAAAGACGACTCTGTCGCGGCTGGCAGCTAGGCGACGCAGATGGAATACAAGGATTACTACAAAATCATGGGCGTGCAGCGAGATGCCTCACAGGATGACATCAAACGTGCCTATCGTAAGCTGGCGCGCAAATACCATCCCGATGTCAGCAAGGAAGCCGACGCCGAGGAAAGATTCAAGGAACTGGGAGAGGCCTACGAGGTGCTCAAGGATCCGCAAAAGCGCCAGGCATATGACCAGTTGGGCAGGGACTGGAAGCATGGTCAACAGTTTCGCCCGCCACCGGACTGGGCATCCGGCTTCGATTTCAGCGGTGGTGGCTTCACACAGGCGGATGCTAGTCAGTTCAGCGACTTTTTCGAGTCATTGTTCGGCGGCTTTCGCAGCGATTACTCGACACACCGTGGTGGTTTCCGTGCGCGTGGCGAGGATTTGCATGCCCGACTGCGCATAAGCCTCGAGGAAGCCTACCATGGCACCACCCGCGAAGTGTCGCTGAACCTGCCTGCGGATAGCGATCACGGTAGCAGGCGCCAGCAACAACGTACCCTGAAGGTACGTGTCCCGAAAGGGATAAAACGGGGGCAACGTATACGCCTGGCCGGCGAAGGTGGACGCGGCTTCGGTGCCGGTGCGCCTCCCGGTGATCTTTATCTGGAAGTCGATTTTGAACCGCATCACCTGTTCCAGTGTGAAGGTCAGGATATTTTTCTGAATGTCCCTGTCGCACCATGGGAAGCGGCACTGGGTGCCGAGATCAGTGTGCCCACACTTGGTGGCGAGGTTGACATGAAGGTACCCCCGGGTTCGCAAAGCGGGCATAAGCTACGCCTGAAAAAACGCGGCTTGCCCGGAAATCTGGCAGGCGATCAGATCGTGACTCTACGGATTGAAACCCCGCCGGCAGTAACAAAAGCAGCCAGAGAGGCTTATCAGCATCTTGCCGAGGCAGTACCTTTTAATCCGCGGGAAAGGCTGGCGACATCGAAATGAAGTATGAACAGGAAATCCGGATAGGCATACTTCTGGACGACTCTGTTGAGTTGACCTTGAAAGAGATCTGTCACACCTGTCACGTCAGTGCGGATGTGGTCCTGGATCTGGTCGATGCAGGCATACTCGATCCAGTCAACAGTGAACGTGGTGAATGGTGGTTCAGCGGTCATGCAATAGAACGGATCGAACGCGCCCTGAACCTGCAACGGGATCTCGATATCAATCTGGCCGGTGTCGCACTGGTGCTTGACCTGCTGGACGAGATCGAGCACCTGCGTGAGCGCGTACAGATTCTCGAGATCGAGTGATTCAGCATAGGATATTTGATCCAGTTAGGTCATACTGACAGACGAACCCACCGATTTGATCACTTGCCTGCATGCAAGCGATCACTAAAACCGCTAGCAGATAGCGAGCGCGTTATTGTCAACATAAGGAGAGATCATCATGGAAAAGAAAGAAATCTACCAGGAAAAAATGAGTGCCAAGCTTCATGAGTGGCAGGCAAAAATCGATGCCCTCAAGGCCAGGGCAGATCAGGTCGGCGCAGACCAAAAACTCAAGTACCAGGAACAGATAGATAATTTACGCACAAAACAGCGGCACATGCGTGAAAAACTGGATGAGTTGAAAGCCGCCAGTGAAAGCACCTGGGAAGAAATCAAAACACGAGTAGACCGGGCCTGGGAGGATCTGGAAGGCGCGGTTGAAAAATTAACCAAAAAATTCAAATGACATACCCGAACTGCCCGATGTAGAGGTATAGCGTCAATACCCGGGTGAAACGGTCTTGCATCAACGTATAGAACGCGTCCATGTGGCAAGTGACTCTGTTTTGTTCGACCCCCGGGGGGGCTGGGGCGTGCGTTCAGACACCATAGTTTTCATTCTGTCGATCGCCATGGCAAGTATCCGTTCATTGATACAGGTAATAAATGGCTGGTCATGCATTTCGGCATGACCAGCCATATCAGGTATTTCCAGGTGAAATGGGAAATGCCTGACGTTACCCGATTATTCTTCATCTTTGAAAAAGGCAGCTGGTCGCACCGCCTGGTATTGCACTCATTGCCAGCGTCTCCAGTCAGCATAGACATGAGCCGGTGTAAGCATGCCAACCAATAAACCTTACTACTCACGGCATTGAGATACTTCAATGTTTTTGAACTGTAAATCAACAAATCATGTAATATAAAGCTGCTTTATTATAGTTTCAGACAAGCGTTGCCTGGCGTTCTATAACAAGGAGGGTAAATATGAGCACTGTTTCACCGCTATCTCCAGATGTCCTCTATCAGCGTTGCAATCCGGATATTTTCAGTTTTACCACCACGGCAGAGGTTGAAGACCTGGACCGGATGCTCGGTCAGGAACGTGCTCTTGAAGCCATCGAACTTGGTATCGAACTCGATTTACAGGGTTTTAACCTCTTTATTCTCGGCCCACCGGGTACCGGGCGACACAGCTTCATTCGCCAGTTCCTGCAAGAGAAGGCCTCTTCCAGGGGCGTGCCCGCCGACTGGTGCTATGTAAACAATTTCGATGAGCCACGCAAACCTGCCGCCATCGAGATACCGGCGGGCAGAGGTCGGCACTTCCGCGAGGATATGCTGAGTCTCATAGAAGAAGCCAGTAGCGCCCTGCCAGCCGCATTCGAAAGCGACGACTACAACAACCGTCGCCAGGCGATAGAACAACAGGCCAGTCAGGAACAGGAGGAGGCGCTCCAGGAAGTACAAAAGCGCGCCGAAGAACTCGGACTTGGCATCATACAGACCTCAACCGGCTTTACTTTCACGCCATTAGACAATGGTGAGGCGATAAGCCCGGAAGATTACAACAAGCTTTCCGAGGAGGAACAGCAGAAACTCCAGCAGGATACGGAAATAGTCGGAAAGGAGTTACGGAATATTTTACGCACGATTCCCCGCCGCATCCGCAAGGTCCAGGAAAAAATCCATCAACTGGATCGTGAAGTTGCCCTGTTTGCCATGGAGAGCCTGATCGAAGAGTTGTTGCAGAAGTATGCTGATTTACCCAAGGTTATTGCCTTTCTGAAAAGTGTCGAGGAGGATATTGCGGATAACGTCGATCTTTTCATACCGACAGACGACAAAAATACCGCTGTCCTGAAGGAAGCGATTACCGGGCAACATAGTATCGACAAGGAATCAGAAATCGCACATCGCTACAGTGTCAACCTGATTATTGATCACAAAGATGACACCGTTGCGCCTGTTATTTTTGAGGATCATCCTACCTACCCCTACCTCGTTGGTCAGATAGAGCATATCGAAAAGCTCGGTGCCCTCACAACAGATTTCACCCTGATCCGTTCTGGTGCCCTGCATAAGGCTAATGGCGGCTATCTTGTTATCGACGTACGCAAGATTCTGATGCAGCCGTTCGCCTGGGATGGGTTGAAACGCGCCCTCAAGTCACGCGAGATTGACATAAAGTCAATTGCCCAGGCCTATAGCCTGGTGAGCACGGTCTCGCTCGAACCCGAACCCATTCCACTGGATGTAAAGGTTGTCTTGATAGGTGATCGTATACTCTATTATCTCTTGCAGGAATATGACCAGGAGTTTCTGGAACATTTCAAGGTAGCCGCCGACTTCGAAGATGATATGGAGCGCAGCGATGTAAACATACAGCAGCTTGCTCGCCTGATAGCCTCGGTGGCGAGAAAGGAAGAGCTGAAACCATTGGACCGTGCCGGTATTGCGAGAGTCATTGAGGAAAGCTCTCGCCATGCTGACGATGCACAGATGCTGTCTACGCAAATGCGACGTGTTACTGATATTGTGCGCGAGGCGCACTACTGGGCAAGCCGCAACGGCGGTGAGGTAATCGGGGCTGTGGAAGTACAGAGTGCTATAGATGGACAGAGACGCCGCATGAGCCGCATCCGAGATCGGCTCCTGCGTGAGACCCTGCGTAACACGATCCTCATCGACACCGAGGGCAAGGTTATCGGCCAGGTCAATGGTCTATCTGTACTGCAACATGGCGACTTCGCCTTCGGTCGCCCTACCCGGATAACGACACGACTGTCGCTGGGCTCAGGCAAGGTCATCGATATTGAACGCGAGGTGGAACTGGGCGGTCCGATTCATTCCAAAGGGGTACTCATTCTTTCCAATTTCCTGGCATCACATTATGTGACTGACCGGCCACTGTCGCTCTCTGCCAGCCTGGTATTTGAACAGTCCTATGGTCCAATAGAAGGTGACAGCGCCTCGGCTGCCGAACTGTGCGCCCTGCTTTCCAGCCTTGCCATGGCCCCAATCAATCAGTCTGTTGCCATAACCGGTTCGGTAAACCAGCATGGCCAGATTCAGGCCATCGGCGGTGTTAACCAGAAGATTGAAGGATTTTTTGATCTCTGCCAGGCGCGTGGCCTCAGTGGTGAACAGGGCGTCGTGATTCCTGCCTCAAACCTCAAACACCTGATGCTACGCCAGGAAGTGGTCGATGCAGTTGCTGACAAGCAATTCAATGTCTATGCCGTAAGCAATATTGATGAATGCATGCAGATACTCACCGGCCTCGAGACTGGCGAGCGTGATCAGCAAGGCAACTTCCCCAAAGGCAGTCTTAACTATCGCATCACTGCGCGCCTGATTGAGTTTGCAGAGAATCGGCAGGAATTCGCCAGCAAAAAGAAACCGGAGGATGCCGGGCAGTGATATTTGCGCGGCAATCTGCATAAACTCTATGCCTGCTCTGCAGCCTGTTGGTTGTTTGTGATGATAGACTGGATCTCATCCCCGGACAGGGTTTCTTTTTCCAGCAGCTTCTGCGCAAGAGCGTCCAGTGACCGCCGGTGTTTTTTGACAAGCTCCATAACCTGCTCCTCGACACTGCGAACGAGACGACAAATCTCAGCATCGATGATTTCCGCTGTATGTTCACTGAAGTCGCGTTGCTGTGCCATTTCCCGGCCCAGAAAGATATGCTTCAGGCAGGGGCATCAGGGAATTCCCCATGCAAGCGGCTGAAATATACTTCCAGCTCGGCCAGTATGTGTTCGAGGGAACCAGAGGCTATCAGCTCATCGCTGCCGCTATATGCACAATAAGTATCACGGTCCTTGCCTCGAACGACACGCGCGGCCAGGGTCTCATCGGTCCCGCCCCGATAGATTTCGAATATATTGCCGGCATCAGAAGATTGTACCCAGTGCCAGCGCGTGGCACGGCCATGGGCGATAGTATGCCCGCCAAAGCTTTCAAGCTGCCTGCGTGCCCTCACATTGATGAAGCTATCTGCCAGAGATATGATTTTGGACATTTTGTTCCCCTTAATGTAACCAATAGTCTGCTGATTGCCTGGACAGCCTTCTTCGTTTCCATGCCTGATGTAGCCGGTTATCAGCTCTGGAATACATTTTTGCCCGGCTTTGCGCGACGACACGCTGCCAGTTCTTCGCGCCATAACTGCAGTAACTGCTTATGAACCTCCGGGTTAGCCTGGCTTTGCAATAACAGGTCATCCTTTATCCGGATGTCAGTACTCATCCAGCCCTCATCGACTGCACATTCCATCCTTACCAGTCAGTGGTGTTCTTCAGGCGCGACTTCAAATTGACAGGTCTCCAGTTTCAGTGCCTCGAAGAGGGCATTCGCTGCTTGCCTGGCGGTTACGAACTCCTTCGTTGATGATTTCATCCTGTTCCCTCCGGGTATGCTCTGGCTGATTGCCAGCGTCATACATAATCTAACGACCTGCCCTGTCCGTCTCATCTGCGTAGCTGCAATACAATCCGCATTCTTCCCTGGCATTCGACTGCATAGGCGCATCATAACCGCCCGATGGCCGGTAAACAGTCAGGCCCTTGAGACCCTGATCGTAAGCCTCCCGGTATACACCCCTGAATGCTGCAAAGGGATAATCCCCGGGTATATTGATGGTCTTGGAAATAGCATTATCGACATAAGGCTGAAGCGCTGCTTGCATGGCGATATGCGCCTTTGGCGGTAGCGCGGCGGCCGTAATAAAATATGCTGGCAATTTTTTTGCGCCATGCATTTCGCGCCAGCGAAGGTGGGCAAAGTCTTCAACCTCGAAGTTCCGTACCTTGCCCTGTTGGACGTGTACGCGATGACGATATTTAAAATCAAATACCGGTTCGATGCCCGTGGAGACATTCTCCGCCAGCAGGCTGATGCTGCCGGTGGGGGCAATGGACAAAAGGTGGCTGTTGCGAATACCATGCCGGGCAATCGCATCACGCAACTTCGCCGGCAATGACTGAATGAAGCTGGAGGCCAGGTAAGGCTCTCGCTGCAGATAGGGGAATGCACCTTTCTCCCTGGCCAGTTCGACTGAATACTCATAAGCGCTATGGCAAATTGTTCGCATCAGGGTTGCGGCTTGCTCACGAGCCTGTTCTGAATCATAGTGCAGCCCAAGCATGATCAAGGCATCGGCCAGACCGGTAACACCGAGACCGATTCGTCGTGTTCCATGTGACTGCTGATACTGCTCATGCAGTGGATAGTGTGAGATATCAAGTACAGCATCCAGAAGTCGAACCGCCGTGCGAGTGGTCTCCCGGATACCGGGGATATCCATAGCCGCCTGCGAACTAAAGGGGGCATGGACAAAACGACTCAGGTTGATTGAACCCAGATCACAGGCACCATAAGCCGGCAGGGGGATTTCGCCGCAGGGATTGGTCGCACTGATCTGTTCACGATAACCGAGATTATTAAGGCGATTGACCCTGTCAACAAACATGACGCCGGGCTCGGCATAGTCATAGGCCGAGCGCATGATGGCTTCCCATAGTTCAGCGGCAGGGACACGCTGAAAGATACGGCAGGCGACGGGGCTCGCATAACCCGGCCAGTGACACGTCAGCGTCTCGACTTCGGCTCCTGTGTTGCCGGTGACCAGCCCCTCTGCAGGAAATAACAGTGGCCACTCATCCTCGTTTCTGACTGCTTCCATGAAGGCATCACTTACCTGTACCGACAAATTAAAACGACTCAATTGACCGGCCGTCTGCTTTGCGGTAACAAACTCCAGTATGTCCGGATGATCGCAGCGCAGGGTTGCCATCATGGCGCCGCCGCGTACATTTGTTGACAGCAGGGATTTGCACATCACATCCCACAACCACATAAAGGAAACCGGTCCCGAGGCAATGCGGCCGACACTCCCTGCCTGACTACCACGCGGCCGCAGGGTAGAAAAGTCACAGCCGATCCCGCCGCCCTGTTGCATGGTGAGCGCACTTTGTTTCAGGGCATCACAGATGCCGTGCAGACTGTCTTCAATCGCACCCATGACAAAACAGTTAAGTAATGTCACGTTCTGTTCTGTCCCGGCACCCGCAAGGATGCGTCCGCCGGGCAGAAATCGGAAATCTGCAAGCACGTCCAGGTACTTCGCTGCCCATTCTGCCTGATCAGGAACTTCTATCGCGGCGCAGGCCCTTGCAACCCGCCGCCATGTAGCTTCGATACCGGTTTCCGTTTGCCCTGATTTTCTACGTTGACGGTAACGGGTTTTCCATACAAAACGGGCAATATCACTGTGCAGAGGGTCATCCATCGCCTCGATCACGGTTAACAGGCTGAAATATGATTATGAGATAAAACATTCATATTAAAACACTAAACTTCAGCCCTTGTCGCAGCATTGCGATTTTTCAATGTTTTGCCGCCTCCCCTCGAACATTATCTAAATCGAAGGACTATTTATCCGTCGGACCGGCACACCGACAAGCACCAGAAAAAAACCGGTCTTCCAACGCATATGTTTATTCGATTTTTTCGTATGTCACTACAGCCCGCCCGTAAGCGAGACAATATGCATATTTGGAGCCTGATGTAATGCCCGGAGAAAATGTTTTACCCACGCATATTCGCGCAGTGCTGTTAGATTTTGGTGGAGTCATAGCCGAAGAGGGCTTTCAGAACGGATTGCATTACCTTGCCGAAACACAGCAGCTTGATGCAGATGAGGTTATGGATGCCGGACGTGAGGCAGTATATGACTCAGGCTATGTCACGGGCACGGGCAGCGAGGCAGATTTCTGGGCATTATTGCGACAACGTACCGGCATCACTGGTGATGACGAGCATCTGACCAGGGATATCCTGGACCGGTTCATCATCCGCCCCTGGGTGATCGAGTATGTAAGACGTCTACATGCCGCCGGCTTCATTACCGCTATCCTTAGCGACCAGACTGACTGGTTGGAACGCCTGGACAAACAGTTTCACTTTACTGATGATTTTGATCAGATTTTCAACAGTTACCGCCTTGGCAAAAGCAAACGCGATCCCGGCCTCTTCGATGATGTAATAAAGGCACTGGGTATAATGCCCGGCGAGGCACTGTTTATCGATGACGATGCCAGTCATGTCAGGCGCGCCCGGGACCGGGGTCTGTGGGCGATACGGTTTAAAACCCGTGAGGATTTTCACGCCCGGCTGCGGGCCCTGCCTCGGGAACTGGCCATTCCTGTTGACTAGTCGAAAGTGTAAGTGGAGACAGGCGGTTTTAAGCTTCAATTCCTGCGAGCGGTGATCTTAACCCATGCGGATTCATGATCTTGTGAATCCGTGTTTCAGCCAATAAATCTCTGGAACCAGTCACGACTAAGACGGGCCACCTCATCCAGCTTTCCAGGTTCCTCGAACAGATGCGTCGCCCCTGGCACAATCTCAAGTTCAGGGTTGTTCTGCATTTGTTCGCTGGCGGCCCGGTTCATCTCTATCACAGCCTCGTCAAGGCCGCCAACAATCAACAGTGTCGGCGCTTTGACCCGAGCCAGGGCCTGGCCTGCCAGGTCCGGGCGGCCGCCGCGAGATACGACGGCAGCGACATATTCAGGTCGCTCCGCGGCTGCAATCAACGCAGCCGCGGCACCCGTACTGGCGCCGAACAGACCGATGCGTAAACCACGGGTCTTCTCACCCGCGGTCAACCAGTCAACGGTCTTCACCAGACGCTGACTCAATCGACCGATATCAAAGCGCAGTGCCCGGCTTTGCATGTCTATTTCATGCTCTTCCGCCGTCAGCAAATCAAACAGCAGGGTAGCCAGTCCGCCATCATTGAGAAAACCTGCAACAGCGCGGTTACGTGGACTGAAACGACTACTGCCACTGCCGTGTGCAAATACGACAATACCGGAAGCATTTTCGGGCATTACCAGATTTCCGGGTAGCTCGACGTCACCGCCCTGAATTGTTATTTCACTGGCATGAGGACTGTTATTCATGGGTGTCTCCGCAATCATCCTTGAGTATGTCTGCTATCTCTCAAATTCAGCCAGACCGTTCAACGCTTCCGGGATGGCGGGGATCTGGAACCAGATAAAGGTGCTTACGTCTTTTCCCGCTTCGACATTGTCAAGCCTTAAGCCCTGGTGTGCCTCACCCACTGTCAGATCGAAAACGCGCATTACATTGTCCAGTGGGTGTTGAACGAACTGGTAGTCCTCCGGTGATTGCGCAGTAATAATAAAACTGGCCGGCATGGTACCGATAGCGATGTTTTCGAGCCGCACCTGATCGGCAATAATGTGCCAGCGTTGCTGCAGCTCGGTTGGTGCGAAGCCTGCTTGCGTGGTGGCTATCACCGCCAGTGTTGCCAGCCAGCCGCGATGACTCAGGCCAAACTCAATACAAGAAATTATCCATTCCTGTTCGGGGATCTCGATTACATTCACATCAAAACCTCATCACCAGCCAGGTAAGTCATTAAGTTTTCAATGAACACGCAACTTTATTGCCAGGGAACATCTTTCAACATTAACCTTTGATACACGCGGTGAACGATTAGTTGTTAAAAAACGGGATTGGGGCGATTCCCTTATGCGTGGTAGGCGTTCGCGTCCGTGTAAGTACCGACGGCAAGGCATGGCCTGCAGGTTCGGCGGCAGATCATTGTGATGTACTCTCCCAGCGGTCAGTAAGTAATTGCCGTACTTCCTCATCTGTAACCTGGTTGAAATCAGCATACCAGTTCCCGATTGCCATAAAGGGTTCAGGCGTAGCCAGGCAGACGACTTCATCAGCCTCATTGCGGAGAAGTCTTATCGTATCCGGTGGTGCCACGGGTACAGCAATGATTATCCGCCGCGGCTTCTGCTGTCTTAGCGCGGCAATCGCAGCGCGCATGGTCGCGCCTGTGGCGATACCGTCATCGACCAGCAGAACCTGTTGGTTCTCGATTTTCGGCCTTGGTCGCTTGCCCCTGTAGACCTGTTCCCTGCGTGCCAGCTCTTTTTCCTCCTCCCGGGAAACCTTGTCTATTACCTCGCTGGTAATGCCCAGCGACGAGACAATATCCTCATTGAGTACACGAACACCGCCGCTGGCAATGGCCCCCATAGCCAGTTCCACATAACCCGGAGTGCCCAGCTTACGTACCAGCATAAGGTCCAGTGGCACGTCGAATTTCACCGCCAGCTCGTAAGCCACCGGTACACCACCTCGCGGCAAGGCCAGGATCAGGAGGTCTTCACGGTCTATTCGAGATGCCAGTTCCTGTGCCAGTGCCTGGCCGGCGAGCTGACGATTCCTGATAGGCAGCTTCACCCTTCTGTGCCCGTGACTGAACGCCTGTGCCCCGGATCTTTCATTGCTTCTGTCCTGTGTTCATGTCCTTTTTAGATATAAATCCACAAACTCGCATTGAAATTAATCAATCTATAACCTTGCATGCAATCGTTATCAGATATCTTCCTGCAAAGAAGGTTTGGACAGGCCGGCCATTAATACCCGGCGCATGGCCTCTTCGATCGACATATCCAGTTCTTCGACACGTGTGCGTGGCAGGTATAATGTATAACCGCCAATCTGATAACTCATTGGCAAATAGACAGCCACATACTCCTCGTCTGTAGGCAGCCCCGGAATGTCATTCACATGTTCCGAGGTCAAAAAGCCAATGAGGCGTGTGTCCTGGATGGTTATCATGACGACCTGCTTGATGTTTTTATGCTGCCGGGAAGACGAGAAGAACTCGATGAAATCGCGTAACGCCGCATAAACTGTTTTAATCAGGGGGATACGTTCGAGCATGTCCTCGCCAAAGTGAAAAAGCTTTCGAACCAGCCATGCATTTACCACAAGACCGACAAGAAAGAGCAGCACCAGGCCGGCTATCAGGCCCAGCCCAGGCCAATAGTATTGCTCAGGCACAATAGTCGACAGAAGGGGATGCAGGACCTTTTCAATCGAAACCCCCAGCCAGTATACAAGGTAGAGAGTAAGGCCGACAGGCAATACGGCAGCCAGGCCTTTTAGCAGGATATTCCATATATAACGCATTCACTTTCTCTCGTTGCGCATCAATCTACTCTGGACAGGCCAACCTCGTTGCCCCGGAAGTACTGGACAATATAGAGCGCCCCCTTTATGGCAGGCTCGAGAGTTGTTGCCGTCAGCACTGCACTGGACGGTACGGCGGGCATAGAAACGCCAATTATCGAGGCTTTTGCCAGTGTGGTGGACGCAAGCATGGTCTGCATTGAGATTTTTCAATGATGATTTCCTGAGTGTGAGTGAAAGTATTTCAATAGATAATCAAAACACAGGAAAGTATTCTGATACGGCCATGCACCCATGACGATATGAACACTGCCGTTCATGACAAGGTACTCTCAGCGGATCACTTTGATGCTGTCATTCTGGATCTTGATGGTGTGGTGACCCGGACCGCCAGTGTACATGCCGATGCCTGGAAAACGATGTTCGATGACTTTCTTGCCCGACATACTCCAGCAGGCAAAGATTTTGAACCCTTCAGTATCAATACTGATTATCCCCGATATGTCGATGGCATGCCACGCTATGATGGTGTACGCACTTTCCTGAAGTCTCGCAATATCGAACTCCCTTACGGAAACCCTGATGACAAGCCCGATCAGGAAACGATATGCGGGCTGGGTAATCGCAAGAACCGCTTGTTCATAAAGAAACTCCGCAGTGAAGGAGTCAAGGTTTATGCTTCGAGCATAAGCCTGATCCGCAGCCTGCGTCAAGCAGGCTTTCGCACTGCAGTCGTCTCTTCAAGTCGCAACTGCAAGGAAGTCCTGGAAGCGGCGGGCATCGACAACCTCTTTGATGCCCGTGTCGATGGCGTCGAACTGCAGCGACTCCAGCTCGCCGGCAAGCCGGCCCCGGACATGTTTGCCGAGGCATGTCGCCGGCTTGCCAGCGAGCCACGCCGTAGTATCGGCATCGAGGATGCCACAGCGGGCGTGCAGGCTGCCAGGGCAGCCGGTATCGGTTACGTCATCGGCGTAAATCGAGGCGACCAGGCCGCGGCCTTATATGAACATGGTGCCGACAGTGTCGTCAGTGACCTCGCCGAGCTGCGCGTGCAGGCCAGCGTTGGGAACCGCTCGCCTGCACATGAGCTGCCCTCAGCACTCGACGCCTTAGATGAGATTATCGACAGGCAGGATCGGCAGGCTGCATTATTTCTGGATTACGATGGCACCCTGACCCCTATCGTCTCACACCCTGACGATGCGATTTTGAGCGAGGCTATGCGGCATGTCCTGCGCAGCCTCGCCGGCCTATGTAAACTGGCCATTGTCAGCGGCCGTGACCTCAACGATGTACGTAACCGCGTCGGCATAGACGGCATCTGGTATGCGGGCAGCCATGGCTTTGATATTGCCGGCCCGGGTGGTAACCGCGCCGAATACCAGCAGGGTCGAGAGTACCTGCCTGCACTCGATGCCGCGGAGCAAACCTTGCGTGCCAGGCTCGCTGATGTTCCAGGCTGCCTGGTGGAACGCAAGCACTTCTCTATCGCCACACATTATCGCCAGGTGGCACAAGGGCAAGAAGCAACCGTCAAACAGGCTGTAGACGAAACACACGCAGGCCATCCCGAGCTACGCCTGACAAGCGGTAAGAAAATCTTTGAACTGCAGCCTGCCATAGACTGGGACAAGGGCAAGGCCATACGCTGGTTAATGCAGGCCCTTGACCTGGACTTCATTCGTTTTACCCTGATTTATATAGGTGATGATGTGACCGACGAGGATGCCTTTCGTGAACTGGAGACCCAGGGCATCGGTATCCTGGTGACGCAGGAACAACAACCAACCCGCGCAACCTATCGGCTCGATGACCCGGCTGCGGTGGAAGGCTTTCTCGAGCGGTTAAGTGCCAAACTCGCGGATGCCAGGGCATGAATGGCTGGAAACTGGTCTATACAACGTACAATCCCCGGCAGGAAGCACTCCGTGAGGCGCTCTGTACAGTCGGCAATGGTTATTTTGCGACTCGTGGTGCAGCTCCGGAAACGGTTGCGAATGATATTCACTACCCGGGAACCTACATCGCTGGTTGCTATAACCGGATGCAGACAGAAGTTGCGGGTAAGATCGTCGAAAATGAAAGTCTCGTCAATGTGCCGAACTGGCTGGCACTAAGCTTTCGCATCGGAGCAGAAGACTGGTTTGACCTCGGCACAGTGGATGTACTCTCCTACCGGCAGGAGTTTGACATCAAGCAGGCCATTCTGAAACGGAGTATTCACTTCCGCGATAAATCGGGGCGACATAGCCGGCTCGAGCAACGACGACTGGTGTCCATCGATCAACCACACCTGGCTGCCCTGGAAACAATCATTCGCACCGAGGACTGGAGTGGGACACTCGAGGTACGCAGTGCGCTGGATGGTCGTGTCCTGAACAATGGTGTCGCCCGCTATCACGATCTGAAAAACCAGCACCTTACCCCCCTGCTGGCTGAATCAATTGCGACTGATACTGTTTTCCTTGAGCTTGAGACCAACCAGTCACATATCCGAATTGCCGAAGCAGCAAAAACCCGTTTATGGCTTGCCGATGAGCCATTGGATCTCAAGCCACAAGTCCAGCAGGATAAGGATTATATCGCCCACTGCTACAAAGTCGAACTTGACCCGCAGCAGGCCTTGCGGATCGAAAAAACCGTTGCCCTCTACATTACCCGCGATCACGCCATCAGCGAGCCGGGGCTGGAGGCACGCAAGGCTGTTGCCAATGCAGCCTGTTTTGACACATTGGTAAACCGTCACATTCAACGATGGAAACAGCTATGGCGCCGCTTTGACTTTGATATTGAGCATGATAATGAGCAGGACGAGGAGAAAACCGAGAAAATATTACGCCTGCATATTTTGCATCTCATTCAGACGACCTCGCCGCATGTCATGGATCTTGACGTAGGCGTGCCTGCGCGTGGCCTTCACGGCGAAGCCTATAGGGGGCATATCTTTTGGGACGAACTGTTTGTCTTCCCGTTATTCAATCTGCGCATGCCGGAGATAACACGGGCGCTACTGCATTATCGTTATCGGCGTATCGGCGAAGCACGGCGCAATGCACGGGCAGCGGGATACAGCGGCGCCATGTACCCATGGCAAAGCGGCAGTAACGGTCAGGAAGAGAGTCAAAGCCTGCACCTGAACCCGGCATCAGGCAACTGGCTACCGGATAACTCGCACCTGCAGCGCCATATCAATGCCGCTATCGCCTATAACGTCTGGCAGTATTACCAGGTGAGCCGTGACATGGAGTTTCTGTTGTTCTACGGCGCCGAGATGATCATGGAAATCGCGCGCTTCTGGGCCAGTGTCGCCACCTACAGCGAAAAACTGGACCGCTACGAGATACTGCATGTAATGGGTCCGGATGAATTCCATGATGCCTATCCCGGTTCCGCGCATCCGGGTCTGAACAATAATGCATATACCAACATAATGGCCGTGTGGGTACTTTGCCGGGCCCTGGAGCTAAGGGAGATATTACCCAGTCAACGCTTTGAAGAACTCTGCGAGATTATGGGACTCGTGCGAGAAGAATTAGACCTGTGGGATGATATAAGTCGCAATATGCACATCCCCTTTCATGACAATGGCATCATCAGCCAGTTCGAGGGTTACGAGAAACTGGCCGAGCTTGACTGGGGCCGTTATCGTCAGGAGTATGGAGACATTCATCGTCTGGACAGGATACTGGAAGCAGAGGGAGATTCAGCGAACCACTACAGGGTATCCAAGCAGGCTGATGTATTGATGCTGTTTTACCTGTTTTCGTCCGAAGAGCTTGATGAACTGTTTCAGCGGCTTGATTATCCGTTCGAATACGAGACGATACCGCGTAACATCGACTATTATTCACGGCGGACCAGTCACGGCTCGACGCTTAGTCGTGTGGTGCATTCCTGGGTACTGGCAAGGGCCAATCGACCGGGCGGCTGGCCACTGTTCCAGCAGGCACTACAAAGTGATGTGGCCGATATTCAGGGCGGAACCACCCAGGAAGGCATCCATACCGGTGCCATGGCGGGAACGATTGACCTTATCCAGCGCTGCTTCACCGGCATAGAAGCACGCGGCGACATTCTGCGTCTCAATCCGAGCTTGCCTGAGGGTCTGAAAAGTCTCTCGCTAAATATCCGCTATCGCCAGCACGTGCTTGGTATACATATGACCTCGACCTGTGTGCGCATCAGCTCGGAGCCGTCCACGGAACAGCCTATCAGGATCAGTGTCAGGGAAGATGTCTACTCACTCGAGCCGGGCGAAGTGCACGAATATACGTTATAAGCAGCGCACTTTAAGTGAAGCCGTTACTGCCTCGCCTCATGCTGCAGGCGCTGGAAGTCGATTGCGTATTTCTCGTAGGAGTAGCTTGCCAGCTTATGCAAGGTATTGTTGCGTTTGAACTCCGCCAGTATGCGGCTTACACTTTCGGGCGTAACACCGAGCATATCCGCCATTTCATGCACCGTTAACAAGTCAACCATGTGGGAGGATTCGCCATACTCAAGTCTGGAGAGGAATTCGACCAGGCGCGCCACGCGGGATTTGATACCGCCCGTAGAAAAGTCTGAAATCCACCTGTCGGTTTGCCCGAGCTGCTTGTAGCCCTGCTTCATAATCTGGCAATACTGTTGTGGGTTTTCGCGCTCAAGAAGATGCAGGGTATTCATCGGGATATAAGTAACTTCCACATCATCCACGGCGACAGCATTATGCTCGTAGGACCTGGTAACCAGCCCCTCAAGACCGAGCCAGTGGTTGCGATTATGCAGGCCGACAATTCGCGCCCTGCCATTCGGCAGGTAACTGAGCAGCTTGACCATGCCATTAAGGATGATAAAAACCTTATCGACCTGATCACTCTCCCGATAAATGATCTCTTTGGACGAAAACACCTTCCGTTTACAGCCGGTCATGACTTCCGGGAGCTCAAACATCTCCCAGTCGTTATGACTAACCAATTCATCAGTCAGACAGTGTACCGCACTACATCTCATAGCCAATGCCTCTTGCTTGATTTTTGACATCTTTCTGATCCTTGTTATCCCACTACAAGCCCGCACTACGCATTGATACTTTACCCGGCATTGCTGACGACAAATCATATGTAACCGGGTTTTATATGTGGTTAAACAACTTGCTTGCCAGTCCTGAAAACCATGTTCTTACACTATTCCCCTCCTCCCGGCATGGCAAGGTGAAAAAGACACGATGCCCAGCTGTTCGGTTGCGCTTCCTGACTTTGAGATAATCAGCCCGGCTTCATATCTCCGCGTTCGCTATGGGGCTTGCAACCAACATGGCTACAGGATACTGGCACTCTTGAAAGAGCGATATACGCAAGTTATACCTAAGTAGAATACCGGGTATGCTGTGGCTGGAGACGTTCGACAAACGGCAGCCTTTTCAGGCCATCATGGCCGTCGCGAAACGGCGTCTGACAGAAACAGATGGCCTTATTCAGGCGTTATGCAGGCGTTATGCAGGGTAGAACAGCGCTTCTCTGCCAGGCGCTATTACTGCCGGCTCATGATCAGGCCAGGTACTTCTCTAACAATGTACGCGCCACGTCATCAAGATCCCGGAATATCATGCCAAACCCGTTATTGTTATTATGCACGACCAGTCCCGGGATCCGCACTGCGCGACCCTCTCCATCTGAGGATATATAAAGCTCGACGCCACCGGTCACCTCTTTCGGGGCATCAGTCAGCACAAACATTCCATCATTGCTGATGTTATATATGAGTCCTGTACGCTGCCCATTACGGTACTGTATGTCGGCCAGGGCAAGGGCTTTATAACGTGCCCCATGGCGATGTTCCATCTGTATTACCTTTCATATATGAATACTACACACCATGACCATCTTGACCAGCACCAAAACAGGCATATACGAAACGCGCAAATGACCTCAAACTTGTAATTCCATCCTAAGGTCGTTTAAACAATCCTCATTTCCCCCTGTCGGTCACACCCCCATGCCGGCATTCTCAAGTGAGATAACATATAATAAATCACTGCTGTCCCGTTAATTCCCTCTCCCTTCGGGAGAGGGTTAGGGTGAGGGGATTTAGATTCGATAACACCTT
>NZ_JAVVES010000045.1:0-24545 GCF_032250955.1 Sulfuriflexus sp.
GGAGCGGTTCGCGCCCGTGCGGGTGACGGCCCATGTGCTCGACGGGGCGCGCGCGCCGCTTCTCGTCTCGCCGCAGCACCGGTTCCTCTTTACCGGCTACAAGGCGGAATTGCTCTTTGGCTGCGACGAGGGTCTGCGTTGTGATGTCATGGGACACTCCTTTGGGAGACGATTGTCTCTGATTAAAAGTGTCCGTTAAACTGGGGGAGGTTCACTCCGACCCCTTATTCGATCAATAAAAAAGGCGTCATCACTGACGCCTTTTTTATTTTCACAAGAGTATTGTCGAGTTTATGCTACTTTGCGGAAGGAGGTAAGCTTTTCTAATTGTCGTTGACGATGTGCCAGCAGGCTTTCATAGATAGGAAACAAGGCCCTGTACTCCGGGTCATGACTGTTGCGTATCTCATCGAGACAACAACTATAGTAATGTATCTCGTTACGAATGGAGTCTTCCTGTTCGCTGATGTGATTGAGATCGCTGTTGCAAATTTTCTGTGCCTGAGCCATTTGACTGCTCCATTTCAATTTGTCCTGATGACAATTAAAATGTAGCAGCCAACGACCGGTGAAACAGGAACGATGTCAGGTTTTTCGTGTGACAGTAATCACAGTTTCAGGAAAAATGCCTGACATAGTCTGCAAAGGCGTTCAGGCGCGGTGATGTCTATGCTCGACCATCGTTTCGGGCTGATGGCCTCTCAGCAAACGTTGCTGATGCAGTTGTTGCTGCACATCATCGCGATCCATCAAATCCGCCAGGCTTATGCCGGTAAGAAAGTCCTGCAGTCGTTCACTCAAGTCCCACCACATATCGTTATAAAGACTGTCTTCATGCTGGGACTTCGGCGGCCGGGTAACATGCTCTTCATGAACAGCCAGGATAATGTCTTCGATGGATATCTTGTCGGCGGGCTTGGCCAGGCGATAACCGCCGCCGGGACCGCGCACACCGGAGACGAGCTTTTGCCCGCGCAGGCCGGCGAGCAGTTGTTCAAGATATGAGGGGGATATCCCTTGCTGCTGGGTCAGTTGAGAAAGCGTCACTGGCCGGGCATCCGGGCTCAATGCCAGTTGCAACATCGACTGAATTGCATAACGTGCCTTGGATGAAATCTTCATGTCTTGCCTTCCTTTCCCTCGCGGGATACTTGACTAGATAACTAGGACTTTATACCTCAGTAAAATGGAGGTCAATAGCCCATAGTCAGAAAGTGGTTAATATAATAAAGACCTTATCTACTTCAACGAGTTCAATTCACTAAAAGCCACTTGATGCAGAATAAAACTTAAAAAAAACAGTGGCTATAAGTAGAAATGACTAATTTAAGGGAAATTGGTCAGGCCGGCAGACCCTGTTCAGATGTGGTTAATGGGTATGTCTGCCACGCCAGCCGGAGAGCCGCTCCGTATCCTTGTCCCGCTTGAACGGCCGCGTCGCCAGACCCGTCTCGAAAAGAGCCCTGTGCACATCGCCCGTGGTGAAGATGCCAACCAGTTTTTCCTCCTCGGTGATCAAGACCTTGCGGATGTTGTTCAGGTACATCAAAGAAACGGCCTGCAGAACGGGCATGGCCGGCGGCAGGCATAAACCCGGTTCGTGCATGAGCCCGGCGACCTGTTGGTTCAAGACTCTCGTATAACCCTTCTCGATAACTTCGAAATCAAATCGCTCATAGGCAACAAAATCGTTCACGCCAGGGTACATGGCGAACAGGATATTCTCTTCTGAAATCATACCGACAAGCCGGTCGTTGGTATCCACCACTGGCATACTGTTAATCTGGTTGCAATACATACTGAGCGCGGCTTCATGCACGCTTGAGTCAGACATGGCAACCTTCATCTCGGTGTTCATTATCTCGTCGATAAGCATAATACTCCTCCTGAGTTATGCCCACCTCCCACAAACACTATAAAGCATTCTGCCACGCATGCTATTCATATAATTTAATGCGCCACGTATACTGATTAAAATTTCTTAGCCGGCAACCATGAATCAAGTGGTTGCACTTTAAAGGGAATGTTTTTCATGCGGGGAATATTTCTGGACCAGCGCAGCCTTGATCGTAATGATCTGGATCTTTCCGGTTTGGAAACCGTTGTCGACAGCTGGTATAACTACGAGGTCAGCCGTGATGAAGAGATCGGCGAGCGCCTGCGTGATGCCGACATCGTGGTCACCAACAAGGTTGTGCTCGACAAGAGGCTGCTCGCCTCCGCGAACAGGCTCAAGCTGATCTGTATCGCCGCCACCGGCACCAACAATGTTGATCTCGACGCGGCACGTGAAGCCGGTATCGCTGTGTGCAACGTAGTACGCTATGCCACACCTTCCGTCGTGCAACACACCTTTGCGCTGATCCTGTCCCTGACCCGTCGACTCACCGAGCATCAAGACGCCATCCGCCGGGGTGACTGGCAACACAGTGAGCAGTTCTGCCTGCTCGATTACCCCATACGTGAATTGAATGGCCTGACCCTGGGGATCATCGGTTATGGTGAACTCGGCCGGGCCGTGGCCCGTGTTGCAGAATGCTTCGGCATGCAGGTGATCATTGCGCAACGCCCCGGCAGCATGGCCGAACAGGCAGACCGGGTAGCGCTGGATCGTCTACTGGGCGACGCCGATATCGTCAGCCTGCACTGTCCCCTGGCCGAGAACACGCGTCACCTGATCGGTAAACGTGAACTGGCACTGATGAAAAACGATGCCCTGCTGATCAATACCGCGCGCGGCGGCATTGTCGATGAAACCGCACTGGCACATGCCATTACTACAGGCACGATAGGTGGTGCCGGCGTGGATGTGCTCGCCGAGGAACCGCCGCAACACGGCAGCCCCCTGCTCGAGGCTGACTCGCCGCGCCTGCTGCTGACCCCGCATGTCGCCTGGGCAAGCCGCGCGGCCCGGCAACGCCTCCTTGATGAGGTCGTCATGAACATTGAGAGTTTCCTGCAGAGTCAGCAGCGCAATCGTATCGTCTGATGCCGTAAAGCCAACCCTGTGACATTTTATGCCGGTTCGATCCACGCAAGCCGCTCATGAAAACCCCGGCATACCCATGTGCATGTCCTGGATGTCTGATATATAGTTGTTACAAACTATTAAAACTTTCAGCTTGAGGATGGCGTTATGCGCAGAACCGGTTTCCTGCTCGGCCTGCTTGGACTGGTAATGTTCATCGGCGCGGTCGTGAGTTTTTTCACAGCCTTTTATAACACCACCCATGAACATGAAGCCGGGCGCATCGGCCTGCAACTTGACCAGGGCTATCAGAGTGCACCGCTGCAGGTGGATAACGAGCAGCAGCTACGCCTCGCAATCCGCATGCAGGTCGAATCGCACTCTGTCCAGGAAGTAACCGCTGCCGCGGAAACGGCATTCCAGGCTCGTTATCGCTTTCCCCTGCTGGTCTACGTGAAAGACCCGGCCGGCAATATCCTGTATACCTATGAATGCAATATTGCCTGGGACGCCTGCGGCCAGCGGTCGCAAAAAGATGCCGTGCTCACAAGCCAGGGCGGCAGCCTGCAGGTCACGCATAAACTCAACAGCTTTGACATCGGTGCGGCCGATTCGATACAGCTCGAGGCCCTGCTGAACACGGATACGACCTATGGCGCCACGGCGAGTGATATCCAGCTCATTGTCTATGACCAGGTCATCGCCAATACCGCCTGGGTAGTCAGTGGTTTTGTCTTGCTCCCGCTGGGGCCGATCCTGTTCATCATTGGCCTTATTCTGTTTATCCTCCACCAGCCTACCGGCAACCCGGCCGTAACCGAAGTCGCCCCGACGGATACCGAACTGCCTGAAGTAAGCGTCCGTAACATGGCCATGGCCGTGCACCTGAGCGCGCTGATTGCATGGGTCGGCGTGCCATTCGGCCACATCATCGGCCCGCTCGTCGTCTGGCTGACACAAAAAGACAAATCCGACTTTATTGACCGTGCAGGCCGCGAGTCCCTGAACTTCCAGCTGAGCATCACCATCTATTCGGTGCTGGCCTTTATATTGTGTTTCATCTTCATCGGCTTTTTGCTGTTAGCGGCGATCTTTGTCATGCATATCACACTGAGCATTATTGCCGCCATGCGCGCCAACGAAGGCCGGCATTACCGTTACCCGCTGACGATTCGCTTTATCCGCTGACAACTCGCGGCACCTGCTATATAAGGGTATAATTTCCCGGTCTTACGGAGAGCCGCAGTGAGCAAGCCTGATAACAATCAACAATTCGTCGACTGGTTCCGCCATTCTTCGCCCTATATACACGCCTTTCGTGGCCGCATGTTCGTCATCGCCTTTGGTGGCGAGACCGTGGCCGAGGCGGGTTTTGCCGAACTGGTCCAGGACCTCGCCCTGCTCAACAGCCTCGGCGTTAAACTCGTGCTTGTTCACGGCGCGCGCCCGCAGATTGAACAACGCCTGCGCGAGGCCGGGGCCAATATCGAATACGTGAACGGTCTGCGCCTGACAGACGACCAGGCCCTGCCGTGTGTAAAACAGGCCGTGGCCACGGTGCGCGTCGAGATCGAGGCGCTGTTATCCATGGGCCTGGCCCACTCGCCGATGGCCAACGCAAAGATCCGGGTCGCCTCCGGCAACCTGGTCACCGCCCGTCCGCTTGGTATCCTCGACGGTGTCGATTATATGCACACCGGCGAGGTCCGCCGCATTGATGTCAACGGCATCGAACACCACCATGCGCACAACGCCATTGTTCTGCTCTCGCCGCTCGGCTATTCGCCCACGGGCGAGGTCTTTAACCTGAGTGCCGAGGAGGTCGCGACATCAGCCGCCGTGCAGTTGCAGGCCGACAAGCTGATCTTTCTTACCGGCGATACCGGCCCCAGGGGCGTCCGCAAGCAACTGCTGCGCCAGTTATCCGTGCGGGAGGCCGAAGCCTTGCTTGCCCGCAAGAAGAAACTCACTGGCGACTTCGTGCACTTTATGCAGAGCGCGATCTATGCCTGCCGGCATGGCGTGCACCGCACCCACCTGGTCGACCGCCACATCAATGGCGGCCTGTTACTGGAGCTGTTTACCCGCGATGGTATCGGCACGCTGATCACCGACGACATCTACGAAGGCACGCGCCGTGCCGGGATCGATGATGTCGGCGGCATACTCGAACTGATTGCGCCGCTCGAGGCGGAAGGCACGCTGGTGCGCCGCTCGCGCGAGCGCCTGGAAACCGAGATTGAACATTTCACCGTGGTTGAACGCGACGGCATGATTATCGCCTGCGCCGCCCTCTATCCCACCGAAAAGCCGGACTTTGCCGAGCTGGCCTGCCTGGCCGTGCACCCGGCATATCGCGATGCCGGACGCGGCGATAAACTGCTTAACTATATCGAGCAGGAGGCGCTAAACCTCGGCATACGGCACATATTCGTGCTGACCACGCGCACAGCGCACTGGTTCCGCGAGCGCGGTTTCCGCAGCGCCGACCTCAATGACTTACCCGTGAAGCGTCGCGGTCTGTATAACTACCAGCGCAATTCGAAGATCTTTATCAAGCCCCTCGCCTGAGGCTATTGGGCAGACGGCAGTGCCGCCGCCACGCCATCCCAGAAGGCGAGTCTTGCGGTCAGTGCGGTCTGCGCGGCCTGCTCGGCCTCGGCGATGCGCCCGGCATCACCGGCACAGAGTTCATCCAGCATCTTTAGCGACAGCGGCGCATGAAAGTCCTCATCCAGGTGGATGTGCCGGTTCAGGTAGTAATGGAAGGACGGTGCCTGCTGCTCGCTGATGTCCATGCGGGCGAGGAAGCAGCGGAACATGCCGGGGATGACGTGCTCACGACCAAGCGACAGGGCGGCGGCCACCACATGCGGCTTGCCGGTGTTGATAAAATCGAAGGTCGTGCGCATGAAGGCCTCTGACGGGGCCGGCGCGATACCCGCAGCCAGTGCCGCTTCAATACCCTCCGTCACAACGACATTAACAAACTTCAGGACCATCTCGGGCGTAGTGCCGACTTCGCGCATGGTCTGGCAATAGAGTTCAAAGTGGCTGGTATACCCCGGCTCGCCCCCGGCCGCCGGATTTGAGATATCCGACTCTTCCTCCAGCACCAGCGAATTAATAAAGTGGCGTACCGAGGCGTTGCCCTGCGGGGTCCATGGCCAGGTGGCCGGAGCAAGATGCGCCTGCAGGAACTTGATCAGGGACATGAAATCCCACACCGAATAAATATGGTGCTGCATGAAAACCTGAAGGTCCTCAACACTTGCCAGCGCACCATAAACCGGGTGGGCGTCAAGTTCGGCCTGCAGGGGGGCAATACTGTCTAAGGCAAAATGCTTGCTCATGGTTACATCATTCCTGTGTTTGATCAGGTGAAAACGGACGGGAAAAACCCGCGGCAACTGTGACGCTCTACGTATTCGGAAACAACAAGGGGGCGAGTTCCTTCAGGGCACTTGCATAGACTTCGCGCTTGAAGTCAACAACCTCATTCAAGGGGTGCCAGTAATCGACCCAGCGCCAGTGATCGAACTCCGGCTGCTGCGAGGTATCCAGGCACACGTCATGATCCTCACCGAGCAGGCGCAGGAGAAACCAGCGCTGTTTCTGGCCAATGCATAACGGCTGCCGATCACGCCGGATCAGTTGCCGTGGCAGGTGGTAACGCAACCATTCATGCGTCATACCGATGATCTCCACATGCTGTTCCTGCAGGCCGACTTCTTCGCGTAATTCACGATACAGGGCTGCCTCCGGCGTTTCGTTTTTACGTATCCCACCTTGTGGAAACTGCCAGGCATTCTGGCCGATACGCCGCGCCCACAACAAATGCTTCTCATGGTTACAAAGAATAATGCCTACGTTTGCGCGAAAACCCTCTGCATCGATCACAATTCTCTACCTGCATATCGTCCGGTGACGCTTTCGGTCATTGTCACATGAATGCCCCATAAGCATCAAATAAGGGCATAATAATGCCCCTGAATTAAGTTCTGTCCGCCGGCCTTGCGGCCCCGACGGACAGGCAACCGGGAGATGAAGAGTGGCACTGGCGATTTTTGATTTGGACAATACCCTGCTCAATGGTGACAGTGATTATCTGTGGGGCCGGTTTCTGGTCGAACTGGGCGTGGTCGATGGCGACTGGTATGAAGGTGAAAACCAGCGTTTTTATGATGAATACAAGGCCGGTACGCTGGATATCCTTGAGTTTCTGAGATTTTCCCTGCAACCCCTGGCGGCGCATGATCTGGCGACCCTGAACGAGTGGCATGCCCGCTTCATGAAGGAAAAGATCCAGCCGATTATACAACCCCGGGCGCAGGCGCTGGTTGACCGGCATCGCGAGGCCGGCGATACCCTGCTTATCATCACGGCCACCAATCGCTTTGTGACGGCACCGATTGCGGCGGCCTTTGGCATCGATAACCTGCTCGCGACGGAGCCGGCCCGGGAACACGACCGCTTTACCGGTGAAGTGGCCGATATCCCCTGCTTCCGCGAGGGTAAGGTCAAGCGCCTTGAGCGCTGGTTGCGCGAGACCGGGCGCAACCTCGAGGGCAGTTTTTTTTATTCCGATTCGCATAACGACTTGCCGCTGCTCGAGCTCGTACCGCACCCGGTGGCCGTCGATGCCGACGATACCCTGCAGCAACACGCCGAACAGCGGGGCTGGAAAACGATCAGCTTCCGGGATTAACTCGGTCGCGGATGACACTGCGCACGGATAGCGCGATAATGGCTGCCTTGCAACGAGGCCGCGCGATGCGGCCTGTCACCATGACACCATGACACCATCAGCCCACTGGAGGAGCCCACCTGTTGAAACTACCCGGCACATTACGCACTCGTCTTGTGCTCGCTTTCGCCCTCATGCAGGTTCTGGCGGTCGGCCTGCTCGGCTTTTTTCTTGTTCAACAAGCCGCGCGCGTGGAGATAGACGCACAACAAAATCTCGCCCGTAACCTCATGGCGCTCACCGAGCCGAATGTGCAGCGCATGCTCACCTCACATCATGCTGATGATCTGAAGCAGTACCTGAATAACCTGATCAAGAACACGTCTATCGCCGGCGTGTTTGTCAGTAACCCAACCGGTACCCTGATCCATTCCTTCGACCAGAATGAACCGCCGCCGAGCCTCCTGACCCGCCTGTTTATCGACCCCGATGAGGTCAACGTGGTGCTGCAATCGGCCCTGTACAAGCAGGGTGTCAGCCAGGGTAATTTTGAGATCAAGCTTTCCAGTCAGCCCATCAATGAACACCTGCAGAGCATTTTTATTAACAGCCTGTTAATCCTTGCCGGTCTGTTGTGCCTGACCCTGCTGATCACCTACTGGATGATCTCGCGATTCACAGCCCCGCTGAAACGACTGGTCGGGATTGCCGCGCAGCTCGGCCGAGGTGACTGGCAGCAGCATGTCGTCACGCCGAAGAGCAGTTACAGTGAAATCCAGAGCCTCGGCAATGCCCTCACCGAGAGCGCCCGCCTGATGGCGGGGCAGATCAGTCACCTCGAAAATACCCAGGAAAAACTCGTCTATAGTGAGCATCAGTTGCGCTCACTGGTAAACAACATGCGCGAGGCCCTGTTTGAACTTGATGTCCATGGTGGCATCTCCTTCCTGAACCCGGCCTGGGAACTGATCACTGGCCATAACATCACTGAATCCTATGGCCGGCACTTTGCCGACTTCCTGTCCGAACGCGAAGACCGCAAGCTGTTCCTCGCTGAAAACCTCGCGGCGCTGGATATCAGCAATCATGAAATGGAAATTCGCTCGGCAGATGACACCCCCATCCGTGTCGAGGTCGATGCACATGCCACTTTCGACTCACTCGGCAGGCTCGAGGGCGTAGTCGGGCGGTTCCAGGATATCAGCGAGCGTTTTGAACTCGGTCAGACCCTGGAAGAACATCGCTACCAGCTATACCGCATGTCGATCACCGACGAATTGACCGGCCTGTATAACCGTCGGCACTTTGAAAAGTTTCTGGCCCGGAAACTGCCCAAGACCCTGGCCAGGAACCACTCCCTCTGCCTCGCCCTTATTGATGTAGACGGCTTCAAGTTTATCAATGACACCTACGGCCACCCGGTCGGCGATACGGTCCTGAAGACCATCGCCAACCTGCTGCGCACAATGGTGCGCCCAAACGACGTCGTCGCCCGCCTCGCCGGTGACGAGTTTGCCCTGCTGCTGCCCGATACTGAAATCGAAACCGCGCAGGCCATCTGTACCGCCCTGCTGGAAACCATCAACAACACCCGTGTCCGCCTGACCGTGGGACACCTGCAACTGCGAGCCAGTATCGGCATCTCGGTGGCCCCCTTCCATGGCAGCACGGTCCAGGAGCTGATCGGCGCGGCCGATGTCGCTCTCTATCATGCCAAGCGCCGCCATCGTGGCCAGATCGAGGTGCTCTCCACCGATCTGAGTCAGGGCATCATGGAAGTCTTCAGCCGTGGCTTCGAGCTGCGAAACGCCATCGAGAACGGTGATATTGAACCGACCTTCCAGCCGATCACCGATCTCCGCACAGGCCAGCCGATAGCCTACGAGGTGCTTGCCAATATGCGCCGCGGCAAGCTGATGCTGCCGGCCTCGGAGTTCATCATGGTTGCCGAAGACCTCGGCCTGGTCCGCGAGATCGACCTCTGCATGATCCGCAAGGCGCTCGAACAGGCCCCGGGGGAGGTGGAACTGTTTCTGAACATCAGCCTGCTGTCCTTCCATGATGTCAATTTTGGCGGTGAGCTACTGCGCCTGCTCGCGCCGGCTTGCCAGGCCGGCCGGCCGGTGACCATTGAAATCACTGAGCGTGAAACCATCTCTCTCACCGACAAGCTGCTGGCGGATATCCAGGCCCTGCGTGATGCCGGTTGCAAGCTGGCCCTGGATGATTTTGGCCAGGGCTATTCTACCTTCAGCTATCTGCGCAGTTTCCGCCCCGAGTATCTGAAGATCGACGGCAGTTTTGTTGAGAGGATCCTGGAAAGTGATGCCGATCGGACCATTATCGAACACATCCACTCACTGTCGCGTTCTTTCGGTGCGGTGAGTATTGCCGAGAGCCTGGAAAGCGAGGCCATCCGTGCCGCCGTCATGAAAGTCGGCATCCATTGCGGCCAGGGTTATCATTACGGCCGACCGGACACCGCCGACAAGGTCTTCGCCAAAACCGGTGGGACTGCCTGACATTCCTTACCTGTTACTATCCGCTGCAGAGCACTGACCAAGGAGTATGCATGGGACATCGTTTATCAAAGATCTATACCCGCACCGGAGATGCCGGTGACACCGGTCTCGGTGACGGCTCACGGGTGGCGAAAGACAGCCTGCGCGTCGAGTCCTATGGCGCGGTCGATGAACTCAACAGTATCGTCGGCATGGTTCTCGCGCATCCCCTGCCGGCAACCGTCAAGGCCTGTCTTGAAGATGTCCAGCACGACCTGTTCGACCTCGGCGGGGAATTATCCGTGCCCGGCTATAAGACGTTAACCCCGGCTTACAGCACGCGTCTGGAAGAACAACTCGACAGCTTCAATGCCGACCTGCCCATGCTCAAGGAATTCATTCTCCCTGCCGGCGGCCTGGCCACCAGTGCCTGCCACCTGGCCCGCGCCGTCTGCCGGCGTGCCGAACGTCGCGTGGTCAGCCTGAAACGCGATGAGGACATCAACCCGGCCATCATTACCTACCTGAACCGGCTTTCTGACTTGCTGTTCGTAATGGCGCGGGTGTTGGCCCGCCATGAACACGGCAACGAGGTCCTCTGGCAACCCGGTCGCAACGTGCACCCCTAACAACTGCCTGTGCAGTGGCCGGCCAGCGGCCAGGCCTGACACGTTTCGCGCCGTTCCGTTATAATCGCCGACTATCTGTTTTTACCTTGGGAAAGACTATGAAAGATCCTGTCGTTATCATTGGCATGGGCGAAATGGCCGGCGTTTTTGCCCGCGGTTTCCTGCGTCTCGGCCACCCGGTTTTTCCGGCCAGCCGCGAAACCTCGCTGAGCACCATGGCCGGGGAGCTGCCGACACCCGCGCTGGTTCTCGTCGCTGTTGGCGAAAATGATCTGCACCCGGTGCTCGAAGCCTTACCCAGCCTGTGGCAGGAGCGCGTTGCCCTGTTACAGAACGAACTGCTGCCGCGTGACTGGCGCTCTCATGACCTTGTCAGCCCAACGGTCATCTCGGTCTGGTTTGAAAAGAAAAAGGGGCAGGAATACAAGGTGCTCATCCCTTCGCCGGTATACGGCCCCCACGCACAACTGATCGCCAATGCCCTGGATGCCATCGATATACCGTGTAAGGTGCTGGAGACGGCCGAGGAGCTTGAATACGAACTCGTGCGCAAGAATGTCTATATCCTCACCACCAATATCGCCGGCCTGGAAGCCGGCGGCACGGTGAGCGAGTTGTGGCAAAACCATGAGCAACTGGCACGTGACGTGGCCAATGATGTCATGGATATCCAGGCCTACCTGACCAATGTCAGCAACGTAAATCGACAACGCTTGATTGACGGTATGCTCGAGGCCTTTGCCGGTGACCCGGCGCATAACTGCATGGGCCGCAGTGCCCCGGCGCGCCTGGCGCGTATTCTGGAGATTGCCGATCAGGCCGGTCGGGAGGTCAAGACCCTGCGCGCCATCCATGACAAGACGGCCACGGTTACTTAACGCAAGCCGCCGAACAGGGTCAGCAGGGCGATCAGCACCACACTGATCACCAGTGCCCGCAGCACCAGGCCCTTCGCCGCACTCACCCGATCCTGCACGTCATCGGCAGTGACTTCCTCATCGTCGGCGAGGTCATGGAGTTGCAAGGCCCCCAGTCCACCTGCCAGTACCGGACCCTCAACGCCGGCCTGCCAGTCATCGCGCCAGGCCTGACGACATTCGCGCCAGGCGTGAAAGGCATCGACAAAACTGCCCGCCATGGCAAAGGCCAGTGCCACCATGTGGGCCGGCAACCAGGCGAGGATGTCGTGCAGGCGCCTGGCCGCCTCGCTGAACGGCGAAGCGTTGTCGGCAAAGCGTTTGTTAAGATGGTAGGCGAGACGATACAGGACCACGCCCAGCGGGCCAGACCCCATCACGCTGAAGACGGTAAACCAGAAGATCGGCGCCAGCAGCCGATCATTCCCTGCTAACAGGGTCTTTTCCACCAGGGCCTGCTGCAGCTCCTGCAGCGACTCGGGGGGCGTGCCTTCCAGCAAGTCGGCGGCGGCCGCGCGCGCGGTGGACTCGTCCCCCGCCTGCCATGCCTCGAGAAAGCGATCGATCTGGCCATCCAGGTCTTTCGGCCCGAGACAAATGAACAGCACCAGGATACTAAAGGCCAGGGAAGGCAGCCCGAACCACACATCATGGAAAAGCATATTAATCAGGATCACAGCGATAACCGGCACGGCCATCACCAGCAACACCCTGCTTGACCCACCCAGCTTGCGATCCTGCGTCCAGCCCAGCAGCTTGTCGGTGTACTGATCGAACCAGTCAAAACGCCGGAAGGCGCGCATCGACTCTACCATGCGCTCGAGGATTAAGCTGATTAGTATCGCGATGAGTGTCATGAGTAACCGGGTCCCTGTAACGACTATATGCTTATTATCACCGTAATGAAGCCCAAAACCAAACGCAACCGGGCTAGATACCAAACACCCTTAACAGCGCGTGCAGGCGTTGCCAGTCAAAGGCCTCGCCGGGGTCAGTCTTGCGTCCGGGCGCGATATCACAATGGCCGGCAATCCGCTCAGTGGTAATCGCCGGGTAGGCCTGCATCAGGCAGGCGGTAATATCGGCCAGCTGTTCGTATTGCTCGGGCGTGTAAGGGATGTCATCCGCGCCTTCCAGCTCAATGCCGATGGCAAAATCATTGCAACACTCGCGACCATCAAAACATGACTCGCCGGCATGCCAGGCCCGCTGCTCGAAGGGCACGTATTGCACCACCTCACCATCGCGGCGAATCAGCAAGTGGCTCGATACCCGCAACTCATGAATGTCGCGAAAGTAGTCGTGCGCCTGCGGGTCAAGCCGGTTGGTGAACAAGGCATCGATCCACGGCCCGCCGAATTCTCCCGGTGGCAGACTGATCCCGTGAATGACGAGCAAATCAATCGGCTGACCCGCGGGGCGGGCGTCGCAATTCGGCGACGGTAACTGCCGGGCAATATCAAGCAGACCATTGCTTATCTGCATAACGGACGTCGCGATAGATTAAACATAGCGACAGTATAACAGCTGCCCGTTTCCTTCCCGGTGATTTTCGGCCGGCGCCTTTTCAATCTGCCGCCGGGGCCGCCAGCAGCAGTGAAAAAAATCCGTCAGCCGGTTCATAGTGCTGTTCAATCCGGAACCCCGCCTCGCTCAGCAAGGTCGTCAGTGATGCCGGCGTGAACTTGCGGCTGATCTCGGTCAGGATGGACTCGCCCTCGACAAACTCGATGCTGGCGTCCAACGCCTTCACGGTCACCGTTTGCGCCTGTGCGGCAACCAGGTACATTTCGATCCGCGACCGCGCCTGGTTGTAAATGGCCCGATGCTCGAAAGCCGTGGGGTCAAAATTGGCGCCGACCTCGCGGTTCAATACGCGCAACAGGTTGCGGTTAAACTCGGCCGTCAGGCCATCCCTGTCGTTATAGGCGGCCTGCAGCACGTCGCTATCCTTAACCCGGTCAGCGCCCATCAACAGCGCATCATCCGGCCCCATCAGGCCACGCAGTTCTCGCAAGAAGCTGACGGCATACTCATGCTCGAGGTTGCCGATGGTACTGCCAAGGAAAACGAACAGGGCACGACCGGGAAATCCCGGCAAGTGTTCAAAGCCGGCATGGTAGTCACCCACCAGGCCGCGCACCTGCAGCCAGTCATACTCATCCATCAGTGCCAGGGCCGAATCCTGGACCATGCTCTCGCAGACATCGAAGGGCCAGTAGGTGGCATGGCAGCCCTGCTCTTCACAGGCGTCCAGCAGGCGCCGCGTTTTGCGTGAAGTGCCGCTGCCAAGTTCAACCAGATGTTCCGGCTGCAGACGGGCAATAATGTCAGCGGCACGGTGCCCGAGCAGGTCGTCCTCGGTACGCGTCGGGTAATATTCTTCGGTATCACAGATCGCATCAAACAGGCGCGAGCCCCTGTCATCATAGAAATATTTTGGCGGCAGTGAACGTGGTGACGTCAACAGGCCGTCCCTTACATCATCGAGCAGGCTCGGCACGCTATGCGCCGGAGCGACTGGCTGGCAGGACGACGGTAATGCTGCCCGTGCAGGCGATGTGGTCAGGCCCATATGAACTCCATATCTTCTCTACAGTAATCCATGATGCTTTATTCCTTCCGGGCAATATATGCGCGCATGTTCTTATTGGTTCGAATGATTTATTCGGCTAACATCGGGAGAATATGCTGTCGAACGAGCCGCATCTATTTCTGGCGGTTTTATGAGGGTTATACACATGTGCCGTATGGCTGCCTACCTTGGCCCGTCGATCCGTCTGCAGCAATTCCTGCTGCAACCCGAGCACAGTCTCGTCGTGCAGGCCTACGCCCCGCAAGAACTGGTTTATGCCCGGGTCAATGCCGATGGCTTTGGCGTCGGCTGGTACAACCAGGAGAACCAGCCTGCCAACTATCGCGTCACCGATCCCATCTGGTCAGACCCTAACCTGGATAACCTTGCGAAGGTGCTCGAGGCCGACCTCTGGTTTGCCAATGTACGCAGCGCCACGCCGGGCAACCCGGTCAATCACAGCAACACCCAGCCGTTTGATGACGGTGAATTATTGTTTATGCACAACGGCTTTATAGGGGATTTTCGCGAACAGGTTCGTCCGCGCCTGTTTGAGTTTCTGGACACTGACATACTTGCAACGATCCAGGGCACCTGTGACTCGGAGTACCTGTTCGCCCTGTTACGCCACTTTCTTGCCGAGAACGAGGACATGGCGATTGAAGAGGCCATTGCCGAGAGCTTTGCCGTGCTCGAAGGCTGGCTGGGCAACAGCGTGGCCTTGTTGAATATCATGGTCAGTGATGGTGAATTACTCTACGCCGCCCGGCATGCCATCAATCACGACAGCCCCTCGCTGTATTACACCACTGATGACGAGCAATATGCCGACGCCCAGTTGGTGGCCTCGGAGCGCCTGACCCGGGACGGTCTCTGGCAGCCGGTTCCGGAACACGAGATCCTCGTCCTCAGTGCCGATGAACCACCCGAGCTACTCGCCTTGTAGAGATGAGCATTATTTCTCCCCGCACGCTCTCGGAATTGCAGGCCGTGCAGAAGCTGATAAACGAGACCGGTCGCACGCTCAGCGACCATGACTACCGCGCGCAGTACCATGTTGACCTTAGCCCGCTCGGCTGGCATGTCGGCCACTGCGCCTTCCTGGAAACCTTCTGGCTGCGTGAAACACTGCTCGGTGATGACAGCGATACCGCGGGCCATCATGAATTGTATTTCCCGGAAAACCTGCCCAAGCCGCAACGGGGGCCAGCCCTGCCGGAACAACAGGCCCATATCGACTGGTGCGAACAACTACAGGCAGAAAACCGCGCGCTTATGCAGAACCCGCCGACCGCACTGCGCGAACAGGCGGTCACCCGCAACGACTACCTGGCGAGGTTTCTGCTCCAGCATCACGCCCAGCATTACGAGACCATGATCATGGTCCTGAGCCAAGGCCAGTTGAAAGGCTCGCAGCATGACTTTGCGGTTCAACACAAGCTCCGTGCCGCGTTGCCCGCAAACGATATGCTGGAACTGGATAGCGGCGATTACCGCATTGGTTATGCCGGCGGCGTCGATGCCTTTGATAATGAACTGCCAGCACAGACCGTTTTCATTCACAACACATCACTCGCCAGGCATCCTGTCAGTAACGCCAACTGGCTGGCCTTTATGGACGATGGCGGCTATACGCAAGCGCGTTTCTGGTCAGCAGATGGCTGGCAGTGGCGGTGTGAAAACAATATCGAGCACCCGGAGCAATGGCGGCAGAACACCCGGGGTGACTGGTTTACTGTCACTTACGACGGCGCGCATGAGCTGGCCGCGAACGACGCCGTGAGCGGCGTCAATTATTACGAAGCAAATGCCTTTGTAAGCTGGTTGCGCGCGACCGATGCCAACTTCCGCTCCGCCTGCTTGCCGCATGAGTATGCCCTGGAGGCCGCCCAACAACAGGGCGGCCTGGAAGGCAGCGGGCAGGTATGGGAATGGTGCGCCAATACATTTCATCCCTATGCGGGCTTCAAGGCCTTCCCCTATGATAATTATTCCCGGCCATGGTTTGATGGCAAACACTACACGCTACGCGGCAGCAGCCCTTATACGCAGGCCACCATCAAGCGGCCAAGCTTCCGTAATTTTTATAACCCAGACAAGCGGCATATTTTCTCCGGCCTGCGCCTGACTTTAGCTTTAGCTCTATAATCTTCTCTTATATCTGTGTCGCCAGGCCCTTGAGGACCATACCGGTATAACCAACAACGCCGATAATCTTACCGCCCTCGATCAAGCCTCTGCATAGCGCACATCTCGGCGACGTACCGTTGGCTTTACGCCATATCACTTTGTTTTTTCGATATATCTATCCCGGAAACGGGAGGTGGACAGCCTGGGCATAACGCTAACCCTTTCGCAAAAATGACTCGCGGACACCCCATATGCCTGCTAGGATTGTGGGAAATAAAACACAAAAACTCAAATGTGATAGACAGACGCCTGTCTTTTGCCGTGAAAGGCAGAATTCTGTCTATATCACTGTTAACGGCTTAAAAGGAACGCAAATGCCCACTGTCGAAATCGAATGGAAAAAGTACAACAACTTTTTTGATCTTTGGCGGGCACACAGACAAGATACCAAGCTGCTCTACGTAATTGGGGAACAACACCATTGCTATGTTGGCTCCATCGGCTCACGTGATGGGGCACAGGGTCTTGGAACTCGATATCAGTGGCAATACGTTAATCGGGCACGCTCAATATACGGTGCAGAGGAGTCAGCGGGCCAGGTTTCGTACGCTGGGATCTTCAAGAATCCAGAGCAAGTAAATGGCCAGCTAATTCTGGCCGCAGAGGCACTTACTCAAAACGGTTGTGTTACAAAACTTGGTCCACAGGCGGTGTTATTTGATCCAGAGGACCTAATTGAAGGCGTGGACGTAATTCATAGTGGCGAAGTACCAGACTTCCTTCAATAGAGCAGCCGCTAACAAGGCGCTCGTTCGGACACAAACTACGCTGCGCTTCGTTTGCGCCGCACAGCTTGTTCGTTAGCGCCAATAATTTAAGGACACATTATGCCCTACCAAGTAAGCCTTAATGGGAAGACGCTTATTCTCACGAAGAGTGATAATGGAGATCTTCTGAAAATTACGGATGTGCGAAATTCAATTGAGCAAAAAACGAGGATGCTCGTAATAGATAAGATAACAATTGGAGACGAATCAGGTGATTCTGTAGATATAAATTCAATAAGTGATGAGGAATTATCGCATCTATTGGACACACAAGAGGCGCATTATCTGGATGTATTAAAAGAGTCTATAAGTGATGCTCAAGTTACTAATGCAATATCTGAGTGGCCAATAAGTAAAGTCGAAGAAGCATGTAGATATATTTTATTAACAACTGAGTCTAATCCAACAGGTATTGATATAAAAGAACGTATCGAGATTATAACTACCGAAGTTGTTTATGGTGTAAATATTTTCCGCGACATTTTTGCCAGTGTCCGTGATTTTGTCGGCGGAAGAAGCAATGCTATGCAGAAAGTGCTTCGAGATGCGCGCAAGACATGCCTCGCAGAGCTTAAAAGGGAGGCACTTATGGTTGGTGCGGATGCAATTATCGCTGTCAAGCTAGACTACAGCAGTATTCCAGGTAAAAACTCCAACATGTTAATGCTTGCCGCATCTGGCACAGCGGTTAAGATTGATCAAAGCGCTAATAATGCGCCCAAGCTGACGAAGTAAACGGCGCGGCTTATTAAATACGTTATACGGCAGCTGAAACGGCTGTACAATTCCTAAAAAAATAACGATTGAGGCGAATATGGAATTTTGGTTATTAATAGGAGGTGCAGTAATTTTGTACTACGTCATTAAAGCAATGGCAACGTCCTCAAAACAACAAGCTCAGGAGAATAATAGACCAAGTTCCGAAAATGAAATCCGAGTATCCATGACTACGAGTAATCAGGTGGTAGCGAACAGTAGTCGTGATGATGACGACGATCTGGCTACCTTCAGAATTTCTTATGGCTATGAAGAGGAAAAAAGCAAAAACAAAACGCTGGGGAAATGGATAAAATATGGTGAATCCATCACCCTAAAGGGACAAACATTTACTGGCGGTAATTTTTATTTTGGTGGAAAGCTCAGCTCATTAGACGGATATGGAACGGAAGCCTCATTGGTTGACGATTCGCTAAAAATTGAAAACAATCCGTCAAGTTATGAAGATGAAAGTTTAGGATATTGGCCTAAATTTATCTCACTCACACCTAAAGGGCGTGGAGCTTTCCTTAGCTGGCTATCCGGCAATAGAAGTGATCCAGAGACACCTTTGGGTTATGTGTTTATTTATTTCTATGGCCTTGAAAGGCGCATTACTGTTGATTCAATTAAACAGGCAGTAGATGACGTAGAATTTAAATCGTTGTTTGACGAAATTCTACGATTAAAAGGCATTTACGGCAGTAGTCGCTCTTTTTCAAATTATTCCACACGTCTTTTAGAAATCATGTGTTTACTACGCCCTCACGTAGTGTCACATCCAGAACTTGAAAAAACACCTCAAAGGGATTCTCTGCTATTTAAACATCGCCTTGCTGCAACGGTAAACGAAAAAAAACCCGTTCCCACTGAACTGGCATTGGCATGGATTCGGTTTTATCCGGATTATAATCTGAAGAAACCAGCACGGCGTTGTGGTTATGAATTCAGCCAGATGTTTACACGCCTCTATAACAAAAAATATGGGGACGGCATTGTCGTCAAACCCAATAAAACACGATTAAAGATAGAGTATCATCCTGCTAGCTCTTCTTTACGTGGAATATCATTTCCTCAACAGGATCTTCCCGACCCAAGTAATTTGAAAGGTCCTGTAAATAAACTTATTGCCATCGCAGATGAATGTACGGCTGAATTAGATGCTTATAGTCGTTATCTAGCTAAGCCCGATACGTCAAGCACGGATATTGAAGCTGTTTTGTTACTGCCTGACGATCTTAGTGATTTGGGAGCTACGCTAGGATTAGGAAAGTTTAAGAAATGGGCGGATGATGCCATTTCAACAAAAAATGGTCTGGTGAGTGTTGAGGAATTCTGGACATATACCAAATCGCCTTTACCAGCCAAGATCAATAAAAAGGAAGCTGAGTTAATCCAGAATCTTGCACAAAAAGCCGGTTATGGCATAGCACCCGATACACGTTACCATCACGCTAAGACGAGCGCAGATGGAAAGCTGGTTCTATTTCCTGAAGGACACGGGAAATACTTTGAACCATCCAAAGCATTTAGTGAAATGGGTATGGCATTGCGCCTAGGAGCTATGGTTGCCACGATTGATTCACATGTCGATCAGGCGGAATTGCATTCATTAACTCAGCTCATTGACCACGATACTATTCTATCGCCTACCGAAAAACGATCATTACATGCCTATCTGGTGTGGAGACTTAATACGCCTTTAAATGTCACGGGCTTAAAAGCCAGAGTGGAATTACTCGGCAAAACAGAAAAAGCAGCCGTTAGCCGTATACTGGTCGGTGTTGCGATGGCCGATGGAAAAATTGATCCGGAAGAAATCAAACAGCTTGAAAAGCTCTATACCTTGCTAGGTCTGGATAAAGCTCTCGTTACTGGAGACATTCATGGAGTGTCATCTAGTAAATCTGGAGTGCGACCCGTCAGCCCTCAGTCAGAAACTATTTCTCCTGCTTCCACTTCATTCCATCTCGATGAAAGTATTCTCGCAATACATGAATCGGAAACCAAGGATGTACAAAGCATGTTAGGCGCCATATTCGTGGAGGACGAAACCGCAGGTGAATCCGATGACTCAGCTACGGATAGCACTGCTGTAGAGGAAGAAAGCGGAATTGATAAACAGCATTATGCTTTGTTTGAAAGCCTGATACGAAAAGATAAATGGACTCGTGAAGAAGTAGAAGCAATGTGTCGTGATACCGGATTGTTGGTTAGCGGAGCATTGGAAACTATTAATGACTGGTCATTTGATAAAGTGGATGCAGCTGTGCTTGAAGAGGATGGTGACGCTATTTATGTCGACCAGGAAATCGTAGAAGAGATAGAAGGTTAAACTTATGGAAAAACGTATCCGGTTAAAGGAACGTGATGCAATCATTCAATCACTGAAATCTGGTGTGACTCCCAAAATTGGAATTCAGCATATTCAGGTAGGACGAAGCAATGAAGTCAAAGCGTTGTATAAGGACATTGAAAGAATCTCTCAAGGTGGCGCTGCATTCAGGCTTATCGTTGGTGATTATGGCTCAGGGAAAACATTTTTTCTGAGCGTGGTACGTTCCATTGCTCTTGAAAAGAAACTGGTTACGGTCAATGCGGATCTTTCACCGGATCGGCGTATACACGCTTCTTCAGGGCAGGCACGGAATCTTTATTCCGAGCTTATGAGGAATCTGGCAACCCGTAATAAACCGGATGGAAATGCATTATCCAGTGTCGTAGAGCGGTTTGTAACTCAGGCTCGTAAAGAAGCAGATGAAAAGAACACCGATGTTTCAACAGTAATTCATCAAAAACTAGCGTCCTTGTCAGAACTGGTTGGCGGATATGATTTTGCAAAAGTTATTGATGCTTACTGGAACGGCCATGAGCAGGATAACGAAGAGTTAAAATCAAATTCGATTCGTTGGTTACGTGCTGAATACACTACTAAGACAGATGCTAGAAGGGATCTTGATGTCAGAACGATTATTTCTGATAACTCGTTTTATGATGCGTTAAAGCTTATGAGCCTATTTGTACGTCAGGCGGGCTACGAAGGCTTACTCGTCAATCTGGATGAGATGGTCAATCTTTATAAATTAAGCAGCACACAAGCACGTACATCTAACTATGAGCAGATTCTACGGATACTCAATGATTGCCTTCAGGGGTCAGCTGAGTATCTTGGGTTTCTCTTGGGTGGAACGCCGGATTTTTTATTAGATCCCCGCAGAGGATTATATAGCTATGAAGCACTACAATCCCGTTTAGCTGAAAACAGCTTTGCACAGCGAGCAGGTGTTATTGATTATTCCTCTCCAGCACTTCATCTAGCGAGCTTAACACCGGAGGAACTTTATATACTCCTGAAGAACCTTCGTCATGTATTTGCTGAAGGTGATACTTCTAAATATCTAGTGCCTGATGATGCTCTCAAATCCTTTCTACACCATTGTAGCCAGACTATCGGGGATGCCTATTTCCGTACACCAAGAAATACCATCAAAGCATTTTTAGATATGCTGGCAGTCTTAGAGCAAAATCCTTCTATGCAATGGTCGCAGTTAGTTCAATCTATTGCGATTGAGGATGATCGACCAAGTGATACAGATGAAATTATGGTGGACGAAGAGACAGGTGAAATTCTGAATTCTGATGGACTAGCTGATTTCAAATTATGATAGAGGAATATCAGCACCTTGATAAGCGTGTTCAAAAATGGTTATTTAATCAGGGATGGCCAGATTTAAGAGAAATACAAAAACGGGCAATTGCACCAATTCTTTCAGGTGATAGAGATGTGCTGATTAGTGCATCAACGGCGGCAGGTAAAACAGAAGCTTTTTTTCTACCAGCATGTAGTGCAATTGCTGAAGAGAAAAACGGTTTTGGTATTCTGTATATCAGTCCTTTAAAAGCATTAATTAACGATCAGTACCGCAGGCTCGAATCGTTAAGTGAAATGTTGGATATGCAGGTTACTCCTTGGCACGGTGATAGCCTTCAATCCAAAAAAAAGAAGGCCAAAAACAATCCTTCAGGTATTCTGCTTATTACCCCTGAATCCTTGGAATCACTGTTAGTCAGAGAGCCGGGGTGGGTGAAACAATCCTTCACATCACTCAAATATATCGTCATTGATGAATTTCATGCGTTTGTCGGAACAGAACGAGGTCAGCAATTACTTTCGCTGCTTACTCGCCTAGAACATATTACTTGTCGAATCTCTAATCCTATTCCACGGGTTGCGCTAAGTGCGACACTCGGAGAGCTTGAAAAAGTACCACTTTCACTTAGACCGAATAAAAGTCTGCCTTGTGAAACCATTACCAGCAGTCAGCACCAAAGCACTTTAAAGATTCAGGTTAAGGGATATTTAGAACCGGTAGACATCATGGCAGGTGACACGCTTACCTCCGCTGAACAGCAGATTTGTCAGGAAATATTTAGCCTCTGCAGAGGCGACTCACATCTGGTATTTGCAAATAGCCGCAGCCGGACAGAAAGCATTGCTGCACACTTAAGTGATTTATGCGAACAACAAGTTGTTCCGAATGAATTTTTCCCTCATCACGGTTCTTTAGCTAAAGAGCTCAGAGAAGATTTAGAATCTAGATTGCAGAAGGAAATCCTACCTACTACAGCTATTTGTACCATGACCTTAGAGCTAGGTATCGACATTGGAAAAGTGAGTTCTGTTATTCAGGTTACCGCTCCACACTCTGTATCAAGTTTACGTCAACGGTTAGGTCGATCCGGTAGAAGAAACTCACCAGCAATTTTACGAATGCTCATCGCTGAAAATGAACTGAGTGATAAATCTAATATAGTAGATGGTCTTAGATTAGAGCTTGTTCAATCACTAGCAATGATTCGATTGCTCATCGTAGATAACTGGTTTGAACCGGCAGATACAGAACAAATGCACCTCTCTACATTTTTACACCAGATTCTTGCTGTAATTGCGCAATGGGGTAGCGTCAGAGCAGACCAGCTTTATTCTTTATTATGTGAGCAAGGATCTTTCAAAGAAATATCAATTCAGCACTTCAAGCAACTATTGTCCCATATGTGTACAGTCCAACTGATACAGCAACTCAATAGCGGTGAGTTGGTTTTGGGAATTGAAGGCGAGCGCCTTACCAATTCCTATACTTTCTATGCTGTATTTAAAACACCAGAAGAATTCCGAATTGTTACCGGTAGCAAAACACTCGGAACGCTACCTGTTGATTCGCTAATTCTTAAAGATCAGCACATTATATTTGGTGGCCGTAGATGGAAGGTCACGGATATTGATAATGAAAAGAAAGTCATCTATGTGACCCCTACAAAGGGTGGTAAACCTCCCAAATTTAATGGTAGCGGTATGTCGATTTATGACAGAGTTCGACAGGAGATGTTAAGTATCTATCGCACAGGTGACTATCGCATTGACGTTGGCAGTAAGAAAATAGATTTTGTAGATAATCTCGGAAGACAGCTGTTTCAAGAAGGAGCGTATCTTTTTAAAGAAGCCAACCTTGAAAAACAACCCGTCTATCAAAGTGGTAAGCATAGTTATATTTTCTCATGGATGGGCGATAAAGTAGTTAACACCCTTACTGTTTTGCTCATTAAAAGCGGGTATGTATGCAGTAATTTTGCTGGCGTAATTGAGGTTCAAAATTCTAATATTTATGACATAACAAATTGCTTAATAGATTTAGCAAAAGATGAGCTGCCGGTTGAAGCCGAGCTTGCTGAAGCACTTTCATTACAGCAAAAGCTTATTGAAAAATATGATGAGTATCTTCCTGAAGATTTATTAACCGAATGCTATGGACGAAAAGCATTTAATTCTAGGGCTACTAAACAGTGGATATTAGGCAGCCTTGTTTGAGCTGTCGATCCAAATACCGTATAACAAGTTGCTGCACGCGGATAAATTACTCGCTGCGCTCCTAATTTACCGGTGAGAAAAGCGTTAGCCACAAGAGAGAACCATGCAAATAATAAACAAACTCTCGTGCTCTGGGTATCGATGGTTCCAAACAAATCAAGAATTATTTCTTGCCACTCCGAATGGAGAATTTGGAAGTGGATTGACTAGTCTTATAGGCCCAAATGGTGGCGGAAAGTCAACGATTATCGAATGCTTCCGGCGCTTATCAAATATTAATGACGTTAGTTTTACTGAAGGAAAGAGAAATAAAGCGGCAGGTGATCGAGTTGATATTACTATTGAGTTCGATGGTGTGTCCGGAACACTAAAAACTGTTGACAAAGGTGGCTCCCAAACAGAGTGGATTGGAGGGAAAGAAAATAGGCCTCCAAAAATCATTTTTCTTCCTTCGAGGAGAGTATTTAGTCCTTATTTTGGACGGGGAAAATCCAATAGAGAGGGGTATTTCCAAAACTCTAGTCGGTTTACAAATCGAGCGGAGCCACTTAATAACTTTAGTCAGCGTCTCTTCAGTGCTTTAGATAACTATGAAGAATTTTCTAGGGTATTTCACTGCTGTCCCGTTAACCGAACGAAAAAAGGCTTAAATCTCAATGATCTGTTATAATGAACGTGCGAACAAACAC